>JAKDSA010000098.1 GCA_030457025.1 Brevibacterium sp.
AATACGGTGACGAGACCCCACCGCGCACCCACTCCTGGTTCGCCGGGTATCAGGGAGACGTGGCCGTGGCCGTCCTCGTCGAGGATGGGGGGTTCGGCGCCGAGGCGGCCGTGCCGGTGGCGAAGAAGTTCTTCACAGCGCTCAACTGAGGAAGAACCTCACCCACAGAGCAGGCTCACTTCATCCGCAGGGCACGCATGACGTCGAATGCGGTGGTCAGGGTGCGGGCGAACCGGGCCTGATCGAGGGGGCCGAAAGGGGCGATCGGGACCAGGTTCTGCTCGGCGATCGTGTGCGTGTGCATGAACTGGTAGAGGCCCTCGACGCCGTGCCGGTGGCCCAGACCTGAGGCCTTGACCCCGCCGGCCGGAGCATCGATCGAGCCCCACGTCGCCACGTACGCCTCATTGACGTTGACCATTCCGGCCTCGACCTGCCGAGCCGTCTCGAGCCCGTGCGACTGGGAGTAGACGCTGGCGTTGAGACCGTATTCGGATTCATTGGCTCGGGTGATCGCCTCGGCGTCGGTGGACACCGGATACACAGCTGCAACGGGGCCGAACGTCTCGTCCGCGAACAGATCGGCGGCCTCGGTGACATCGGTGAGCACGGTCGGCAGATAGAAGTATGGGCCCAGCTCGGGAGCTGGCCGGCCTCCCGCGAGAACCTGGGCCCCGCTGGCCCGTGCCTGCTCGACGTGTTCGCTGACCCGGGCGAGCTGTTTGGGCCCGGCCAGGGACCCCATGCCGGGGCCGTACGCGTAGTCGGAGCCGAGCTCGAGGTTCCGGGCCGCTTCGGCGAAGTGGGCACAGAACTCGGAGTACAGGTCCTCGTGAACGTAGATGCGCTCGATGGACAGGCACAGCTGCCCGGCCGAGGAGAAGCATCCGCGGATCGCCCCGTCCACGGCCGAAGGGAGATCGGCATCGGAGAGGACGAGCATCGGATTCTTCCCGCCCAGCTCGAGGGCGGTGGGAAGGAGGCGTCGACCCGCCTCGGCGGCGATCGAGCGTCCGGCGGCCGTGGACCCGGTGAAGGAGAGCCCATCCGCACCGGCCGTGAGAGCAGGGCCGACCTCTTGGCGGGTGCCGGGCACCAGCTGCCAGACTTCGGCGGGCAGACCGCAGGCGATGGCGAGCCGACGCATGATGATCGCGGTCAGCGTCGTCTGACTGTCCGGCTTGTGCACGACGGCATTGCCGGCGGCCAGAGCGGCGAACAGATCGGTCGCGCCCAGGGTGAGCGGATAGTTCCAGGGGGTGATGAACCCGACGACACCCAGGGGAGTGCGTGTGACCTCGGTGCGGGTCAGGCCGGGAACAGCACCGCGGCGCCGCTTGGGGCGCAGACGACCCGGGGTGGTGACACCGTAGTGACGGCACACATTGTAGGTGTCGAGAACCTCGTCATAGGCGTGGATGCGGGCCTTGCCGGTCTCGTACTGAACGATGTCGAGGAGGAGATCTTCATGCCGACGCAGCGCCGAATGCAGGCGCAGCAGCACCCGAGCACGATGCTCTGGTGACCGCGACGCCCAGGCGCGGCCGGCGATGCGCGCGGAAGCGTAAGCCCGGTCGACGTCGTCGGCGGTGTTGGCGGTGAAGCGGGCGTGCGTCTCGCCGGTGAACGGGTCTGGGCTGGTCATGCGCTCGCCGCTGCCGGAGGCCTCCGCATAGGGAACCGTATCGAGGAATTCGCGCAGTCGATCCGTGACCTGCCAGAGGTCGGCAGAAGGAGTGACGGTGCTGGTGACGTCCGTGTTCATCGTGCCTCCGTAGAGTCGGTGTGCGGGTAGGTTACGACCGGGTAGGTCGCCAACTTACGCTACAGTACTTTCTATGGTTTCACGTGAACTGAGGCACGCTGTGCCGGGAATCGAGACACCCCGGGCGGTGCTCGATCTCGACGCGTTCGATGCGAATGTCACAGCCTTGGCCCAGCGCGCTCAGGGCCTGCCGATCCGGGTTGCCTCGAAGTCGCTGCGCACCCCCGCTGCGATCGATCGGGCGCTCGCCCATCCCCAGTATTCCGGGGTCCTCGCGTTCTCGCTGCCCGAGGCCCTGGCGCTGCACGCCCGCGGTGTCCGCGACATCCTCGTCGGCTATCCCACCGTCGATCGGCGCAGCCTCAAACTGATCTTCGCCGAGGCGGGGGCGGCGAAGAACATCACCCTGATGATCGACTGCCCCACCCATCTCGACATCATCGATCGCGCCCGAGACGCCTGGACAGCCGAGGGGCAGGGCGATCACCCCGCCCAGCGGGTGCGTGTCTGCCTCGACATCGATGCCTCGTACCGCCTCGGCGAAGGAGTCCTGGGCAGCCGGGTCCACATCGGTGCCAGGCGCTCGCCGATCCGGGACACCGCCTCTGCCGTCGAACTCGCCCAACACGTCATCGCCCGGCGCGACATCGATCTCGTCGGCCTCATGTCCTATGAAGGTCAGATCGCCGGCACCGCCGATGCCGGGGCCTCGGCGAAGCAGACCGTCGTGCGAGCCATGCAGAAGCGATCGGTTGCGGAGCTGAAGGTGAGGCGCAGACACATCATCGACGCGGTGCGTGAGTTGACCGAGCTCGAATTCGTCAACGGCGGCGGCACCGGATCCGTCGAATCCAGCACCGTCGAAGGCACACTGACCGAACTGGCCGCCGGCTCCGGGCTCTTCTCCCCGGGACTCTTCGACGGCTACACGAAGTTCCGTCACGAGCCCGCCGCCTATTTCGTCACCCCCGTGGTGCGTCGGCCCGGGCCCGGCTGGGTCACCGTGTTCAAGGGCGGGTTCATCGCCTCCGGCGTGCCCGGCCCGGACCGGGTTCCGACGATCGCCTGGCCACCTGGCCTCGACTACTCGGGACTCGAAGGTGCGGGTGAAGTCCAGACTCCGCTCACCGGCCCCGGCACCGAGGACCTGCGCATCGGCGACCTGGTCTGGTTCCGGCACGCGAAGGCCGGTGAGCTCGCCGAGCACTTCAACGACTTCCTCGTCGTCTCCGGTTCGCAAGTCATCGACACCTGGTCGACCTACCGCGGGGAAGGATGGGTGCTGTGAACCGAACCGAGATGCCGACACGGAGACGACTGTTCCGGAACTGGTCCGGCCATGTCCACGCTCATCCGCACACCTTCGTGCGCCCCTCCTCGGCGGGGGAGCTGAGCGACGTTGTGCAGGCAGCGGCCAACGCCGGTCAGCGGCTCCGTACCGTCGGCGCCGGTCACTCATTCACCCCCGTCGCCGCAGGTGACGACGTCATGGTCAACCTCGACCACCTCAGCGGAATCATCGCCGTCGATGAGGCGAACCAGCGTGTGCGCTTCCACGCCGGCACCCGGCTGCGCGACATCCCGGCACTGCTCGCGCCCTTCGGGCTGGCTTTGGCCAACCAGGGCGACGTCAACCCGCAGGCGCTCGCCGGAGCGATCTCGACGAGCACTCACGGGACCGGGATCGGCTTCACCGGATTCGCCGGAACCGTCACCGGGCTCTCCCTCATGGGCCCCGACGGGACCGTGCGCAGACTGTCTGCGGCGAACGATCCCGAGGTCTTCGACCTGGCCCGCGTCAGCCTCGGCGTCCTGGGCGTCATGACGGAGATCGAGCTGCAGTGCGTGCCCTCCTTCGATCTCATCGCCGAGGAGGTGGTGACAGATGTCAACGAACTGCTGGCCGACCTGGAGCCTCGGATGCGGGCCGCGGATCATTTCGAGTTCTACTGGTTCCCGCACACCGCCACCGCTCTGACGAAGACGAACACCCGAGTCGGGCTGGGCGAGATCGGGCCTGGCCACCTCGCAGAGGTGGGGGTGCGGAACCGGATCCTCAACCTTCTGGACAAGGAGGTCGTGGAGAACGGCGCCCTGCGGCTCGCGGTCGAACTCGGCTCGGCAGTGCCCAGCCTCGTCCCGCGCATCAATCGAATCGCCCAGTCCGCGGTCTCGGACAGGATGTATCGGGCACCGGGCCACGACGTCTTCGTGACGCCTCGGCGGGTGCGGTTCAACGAGATGGAGTACGCGGTTCCCCTCGCATCCGGCGCCGAGGTGATCCGCGAGATCCGCAGCACCATCGAGTCAAGAGGGTGGACGATCTCATTCCCGATCGAGGTCAGATCCGCCGCCGCGGATGATGTCCCACTGTCCACGGCCTACGGTCGCGAGACGATGTACATCGCCGTGCACCGGTTCGTGAAGGAGGACTTCGCCGAGTACTTCCGCGTCGTCGAGCTGATCTGCCGGCGTCACGGGGGCCGGCCGCACTGGGGCAAAATCCACAGCCTGGGCGCGAGCGAGCTGCGTGAGCTCTACCCGCGCTTCGACGATTTCTGCGCGCTGCGGAACCAGGTGGACCCGCAGGCCATGTTCGGGAACCGATTCACCGACTCCCTGTTCGGATTGGGCTCCTGACCCCGTGCGGTTGGGCTCCTGCCCCGTGTCCGGATCGAACATAGAGTTCACAGCCGACCTGCCCAAATGCTTCTGCCGGCAGTAGAGTGATCAGGAGAATCTCGACGATCAGCCCTGGTGGTTGCCGTCGGGACACGGTCGCAGAATTTCCTAAGAGATGGATTCGTCGATGTCAGATTTCGAACCGCAGGCCCAGTCGGACCCCGCAGCCTCCACCAGTGCGCAGAAGGAGCGAGGGCGTCGGCGGTCCATGCTGGTAGCGGCCTTCGGCACCATCGTCGAGTGGTACGACTTCTCGATCTTCTTCTACGTCGCGACCATCCTGACCACGGAATTCTTCGGCGATCGCACCGATTCCCTGCTGCTGACCCTCGGCGTCGGAGCTGCTGGGTTCCTGTTCCGGCCGCTCGGTGCCATGGTCTTCGGCCATCTCGGCGACCGGGTCGGCCGTAAATCCGCACTGGTCGTCTCGGCCGTGCTCATGGCCGTGGCGATGCTCGGCATCGCCGTCATGCCGACCTACGAGGCGATCGGCATCTGGGCGGGCGTGGGCATGGTCTTCTTCCGCTGCCTGTCCGGATTCTCCGTCGGCGCCGAGTACACCGGCATCATGGTCTTCCTGATGGAATCGGCCGGCAGCAAGCGGCGCGGACTCGCGGCCAGCTGGGCCGCGGCCAACAGTGAGGTCGGTGCCCTGCTTGCGGTCGGATCCGGAGCGTATCTGGCCGCCACGCTGTCGGACGAGGCAATGAGCTCCTGGGGCTGGCGGGTGCTGTTCGTCCTCGGTGCTCTGCTGGCCGCTCTGATGATCCCACTGCGCCGGATGATGGAGGAGACCGACACCTTCAAACGCCTGCAGCAGGCGGAGAAACAGCAGCAGAGGGAGAAGAGATCGCCAGCCAAGCACGCTCGCTCCCCGCTGCTCATCGCCTTCATCCAGCAGCCCCGCGCGATCCTCGTCGCCTTCCTCATCTCATCGATCGGTTCGGTCAGCTACTTCCTCAACATCACCTACGTGCCGACCTACATCGAAGAGGTCTCACAGGTGAAGAACTCAGGCTCCCTGGCGCTGGGCACCATCGCCGCCGTCGTCGCAATCGTCATCACCCCGCTGTTCGGCATCGCCTCGGATCGATTCGGTCGGAAGAAGACCCTGGCAGTGCTCATGGCAGTCTTCATCCTCACCACCATTCCTGCGTACGCACTGTTGGCAGATGGCAACTCCGGGGTCGCGATCTTCGGTGTCGCATTCCTCGCCGTGCCGGCCGCCGGCTGGAGTGCCGTGGCAGCGGCCATGGTTCCCGAACAGTTCACCGGCACCAGCCGCTTCTCCGGAATGGCGATCGGCTACAACGTGGCCACGGTCCTCTTCGGCGGCCTCTCACCGCTGATTGCGACCGCACTGATGAGTTCCACCGGTCTCACCCTGGCACCGGCGATCTATGCAACCGTCATCGTCGTCGTGGCCGGTGTTCCGACACTGTTCCTGGCGCGCAATATGGCGGGCAGACCCTTGGCGGAAGTCGACCGCGACAAAGACCTGGTGCCGGCCTGAGGCTTTGGCGCCGGCGTGAGGTCGTGGCGCCGGCGTGAGGTCAGTTCTGAAGGATTCGCTCCAGCAGCCAGGAGACGATCTCCGGCCAGGCGCTTTCGGCGACCGAGCGTCTCAGCAGACCGTGATGGCCGATGCGACGGACCTCGAGTTCCCGGGGTGTGAAGGTGCGTCGTTCCACCTCGGCGAGGCGGACATGGTCGAGAAGTGCGTCGATCTGCGCTGGTGACGCCCAGTTGTCGTCACTGGCCCCGGTCGCGAGCACCGGCGTGCGCAAGCGGGCCATCCGAGCGGTGGCTCCCAGGCTCGGATCGTCGAAGAAGTACTCTGACATGCGCACCCACCGGCCCCATTCGAGCATGGCCGCAGTGGGGATGTCCTCGCCGAGCCCGAGCCGTCTGCCGGGTGCGTAGCCGACGAGCGGACTGATCAGGGGACCCAGCGCCCTGAGGATGAGGCCGACTCGCAGTCGTTCGGAGAGAGGGGCGATGTCGCGCAGCGCTGCTCGTGCCGTGCCCACGGTGACGATTCCGTGCAGGTCTTCAGCGCCGTTGCCCAAGAGCAGGGCATGACCGCCGAGGCTGTGACCGAGTGCGACCTTCGGCAGTTCAGGAAATTCGCATCTGGTCCAGGCTGCGACGGCATTCGCGTCCTGCTGCATCCAATCGCGCATCCGCAGCTGTGGGTGCTCGCGCGCCGGACCCGAGGCGGCGACGCCTCGCACATCGTAGGCAAGCACGGCCAGCCCGCGTGCGACAGCGTATTCGGCGAAGTTCGTGTAGAAGCGGGCCGGGGTCGCCGTGGCGGGGTGGATCGTGAGGAATCCGACCGGTGTTTCCTGAGGCATCAGCAGTGTGCCGACGATGTGGCTCTGGCGATCGCAACGGCGTGCGTCGCTGCTGGTTCCACCAGCCTCGCTGGATCCGCCGCCGGTGACCGGAATGCGCACGGAACTCATCATGGTCCTCGTCATGAGCACCAGACTAACGATGATCGCACGTATTATCTACTGTTCGGTAATGGCGAGTTCCGTGCGCCGAAATCAGCCCTGTGTGCGAGCCTTCCAGCCGGCGACCTCTGATTCGGCCAGCTGCGCGGCGACCCCGATATAGGTGGCCGGGGTCAGAGCCTTCAGCAGCTGGGTCTCGGCCTCGGGCAGTCCGAGACCGGCGACGAAGGTCTGCAGGTCGGCTTGATCGATGCGCTTTCCGCGAGTGAGTTCCTTGAGCTTCTCGTAGGGATTGTCCATGCCGGGCACGCCCTGCAGCCCGGCGGCACGCATGACCGACTGCACCGCCTCGCCGAGAACCTCCCAGTTGGAGTCGAGGTCAGCGGCCAGGACCTCGTCGTTGATGGCGAGCCGCTCGAGTCCCTTGACCAGGTTGTTCAGTGCCAGTACCGAATGTCCGTAGGCGACGCCGATGTTGCGCTGCGAGGTCGAGTCCGTGAGGTCGCGCTGCATCCGCGAGGTCACCAGGGTCGAGGCGAGCGAGTCGAGCAGTGCGCACGAGAGCTCGAGGTTCGCCTCGGCGTTTTCGAAGCGGATCGGGTTGACCTTGTGCGGCATCGTCGACGACCCGGTCGCGCCGGCGACGGGGATCTGTTTGAAGTAGTTCATCGAGATGTAGGTCCACATGTCCGTCGCCAGGTTGTGGGCGATGCGGTTGAACCGTGCGATGTCGGCGAAGAGTTCGGCATCCCAGTCGTGGGATTCGATCTGGGTGGTCAGCGGGTTGAACGTCAGCCCCAGGCTGTCTTCGACGAAGGTCTGGGCCAGCTTGGGCCAGTCAGCACCGGGCACAGCGGCCAGGTGGGCCGAGTAGGTGCCGGTCGCGCCGTTGATCTTGCCGAGGAACTCGCTTGCCTCGATGCGCTCGAGCTGACGGCGCAGACGGTGCACGAACACCGCGAGCTCCTTGCCCATCGTCGTCGGTGTCGCCGGCTGGCCGTGGGTGTGAGAGAGCATCGGGACCTCGGCCAGCGCCGAGGCGGTGTCGGCCAATGAGTCAATGAGCGCCTTCGCGCGAGGCAGCCACACATCGACGGTGGCGCCCTTGATGCCCAATGCCCAGGACAGATTGTTGATGTCTTCGGAGGTGCAGCAGAAGTGGACGAGCTCGCTGAGATCGTCGGCACCGATGTCGACTAGCGCTTCTTTGATTGTGTACTCAACGGCCTTGACGTCGTGAACCGTCACCGCCTCGTGCGCCGCGAGCGTGGCGATCGTCTCGGCATCGAAGTTGTCTGCGAAGGTTCGCAGCCTGGTGATCTCGTCCGCGGTGAGACGACGCAGGCCCTCGATCACTGAGTTCTGGGCCAGGTGGATGAACCACTCGATCTCCACCGTGATCCGGTTGCGGTTCAGGGCCGCCTCGGAGAGATGATCGACGAGGTCAGCGGTGTCTTTGCGGTATCGGCCATCGAGTGGTCCGAGAGCGATGGCGGGCGAGATGTCTGCAAGCGAAACGGTCGGCATGCTCCCATTTTCGCATGAGCCGGACATCGACGCGGAACCGACCGCCAGGCGGTCGAAGCCGGGACTGCGATGGGCAGGTGCGACTCGTGATCTCGCGGCTGTGGATTCCGCGGTGACTTCGACGTCGAGGCCCTGTGGAGCGTCACTGTGTGTCCACAGGGTGATCGGCAGCGCTTTCAGGGGGAGGCGTCGATTCGTATTGTGAAAGCTCAATCGGAGGTTCTCAGCCGGGCCGAAGTCTCGTCAGCGGGCACGCGACGTGGGGCCGGCGCGGGGCGCGACGTGGGGTCCGGGACGGGACGCGACGTTGGGTCCGGGACGGAATCGGACAGGAGGATGACAGTGATCACCGATGAGCTGGCACTCAACCGGGACGGGTGGAGGCGGCGAGCAGACGAGCTGCGCAGTCTGGCGCAGACCTGTCGGCACGTCGAAGGGTGGGAGTCCCCTGCCGGTCGGATGCTCGGCGATCGGCTGCTGACGTGTTCGGATTCGATCATCACACTCGCGGAGAGGGCCGACAAGCTCGCCGAAGCCTATGACCTGCATCTCCAGGTCGTCTCAGTGGGAGGTCGGATTCAGATATGACCGACACGACGAAGCCGGCTGCCGAGCCGGGGAGCAGCTGGTTCGCCGTCGACATCGCACGGATCATGAGGCTTCCCGCACGGCTGAGAGCCCTCTGGCCACACGAACTGATGCCACGCCCGGACGCTGCCGGGACCGGCTCGGTGGGGGATGCTGCCGAGGCTGCCTCGGCAGGAGAGGCGGCACCGGACGAAGATCCGGGTACAGGGAAGACGATCACGGAAACGCTGATGCTGGGGGAGTCCTCCGGGCGAGGATCCCGGCGCGGGATCGATGTGCTCACGGCCTGGCTGACCGGTTTCGCCGCCGAGCTCAATCTCACCCGATCTCGGATCACCATCGTCATCAGCTCCGGGGATGAGACCGCCCACCTCGAGGTGTCCCTGTGCGAAGACCTCTGCCTGGCCGTTCTCGTGCTGCGCGGCGAAGGCTTCGACGAGTTCGCAGGTTTCGAACTCCTCAGACGCCTTCGGCCTCAGGATCTCGCGCAGGTCACCGAGGAACTGTGCTCACTGATCGAGAAGGACTGCGTGCTCACCCTGACCTATCTCAGCGAAGCCAAAGTCGCCGGAATGGAGCTTCTGCACAGAGTGGACGGAGCCTGGGCCCGGCCGAGACTGGAGCGTGAGGGCGAGACGATCACCGTCGGAGTCGAACAGAGCCTCGAGGGCAATGCGGTGCGGATCCTGCTTGCGACGATCCTGACTCGACTTCGGACGACGGAGGGTCGGCAGCCTCCGGTGACGAAGCAGCCTCCGCCACTCCAGCCTCCGACACCTCGGCGATCTTCGTCGATCGGCCGCCGATCATGATCGCGACCCGAACTGCCGGCGGTCCGCAGCTGAAGATCGACGACCGAGCAGACTCCAGCGGAGACGAACTTCAGCGCATCTGCGCCCAGATCGGTGACCTGTCGGCCGACGGCTCGCGCGCCGACTTCGACCTGGCGACACTCCTGACTCAGGTCCCCGCTCCGCTCACGGCGATCAATCTCGATGCCGCCCGGGTCGTCTACCTCCACCAGTCGGCGCTCGTGCTCCTCGAACTCGAAGCCACGGTGCTCGCCGTCAGGGCCGCAGCCATCGCCTACCGGCAGGCCGAGAAGGGCATCAGCGACACCTTCGGCGGACTCCTCGACTGCTTCGGATACGTCACGGGCCGCGTCATCGCCATCACCTTGCCGGTGCTCATTCCGCTCGGCATCGCGGTCGGGGCCCCGATCTACCTGGGGCTGCAGTTCCTCGACGCCACGGGCCTCGACGATGTCGTGGCCAAACACTTCGGCATCGACCTGAGAGCGACGAAGGCAGCGGCCAAAGAGGCCTTCGTCGCCCTCGTCTTCGAGAACTCCGATACCTCCGGGGCCATCATCGAACATGTGCTGCCGGGAATCGTCGTCGGCTTCATGGGACTGCCGCCGACGGTGCTGGCCGCCGACGGTGACCACGCGCTGTGGCCACACGACTCGTCGTCGATGACGGCATGGATCCTGGGCGGCGCGAACATGTTCGGGCTGCTTCTGCCCTCAGACGTGGAGGTCTGGAAGGCCAAGGGCATCACCCCGGCCCATGACGAGCCGCCGCGTGACATCGGGGACCTCTACAGGAGAGAAGCCGACGTCCACCGAGGCGCCGACTCCGGACAGGTGAGGATCGAAGAGATCACCGCCGCTGACGGCACCACCCGCTACATCGTCTACGTCCCCGCGACGACCGATTGGTCGCCCGACCCCGGTGAGAACACCACCGATATGACGACGAACGTGCAGGCCATGGCCGGCAACGACACCGTGATGCAGGAGATGGTTCGCCAGGCCATCGCCGATGCGGATATCGCGTCGGACGCCGAGGTGATGCTGGTCGGCTATTCGCAGGGAGGAATCACCGCCGGTTCGCTGGCCGCCGATCCGGCGTTCCTAGCTGATGTGAATGTCACTGCGCTCGTGACTGTGGGAGCCCCGATCTCGGACTTCCCCGTCGACGAGGGCATCGACGTGCTCTCGATCGAACACGAGCAGGATCTGGTGCCCGACCTCGACGGCAACGAGAACCCGGCCGAGGACCATTGGTCGACGATCACCGTCGACTACGATCCCGACCAGCTGCGCCAGGCTCCGAACCTGAAGAACA
>JAKDSA010000161.1 GCA_030457025.1 Brevibacterium sp.
CCCATCACCAGACCGTTGTCGACGACGAGGTTCTGGCCCGTCACTGCGCGCGAAGCGGGTGAGGCGAAGAACACCACCGCCGAGGCGAATTCCTCGGGAGTCGTCACGTGGCCCAGCGGAGTCTGTGCCGCGATCTGGTCGAAGACCTCCTCAGGGGTCGCCGAGGAGGCGTCGGTGGTGCGCAGCAGACCGCCGGAGACCATGTTCACCCTGACTCCGGAGGGCCCGAGATCCTTCGCAAAGGTCCTGGTCAGCGATAGCAGCGCCGCTTTGGCCGCGGTGTAGTCGTGATAGGGCACGACCGGGTTCTGCACGAGGTTGGACCCGATGTTGATGACCCGGCCCGATCCGATCTCACGGAATCCGCTCATCGCGGCTTGGACGGTGTTGAGCGCTGCGCCGACGGACCCGCGGAACTGATCGGTGAAATCTGAGAAGTCGATCTCGTCTGCCGGCTGACGCTCCTCGCCGTTGAAGGAGAAATCGACGAGGGCGTTGTTGACCACGGTCGAGACGGGAGCACCGAACTCCTCCTGCGCCGTCCTGAACATCGCGTCGACGGCTCGCGAGTCGGTGACATCGGCTTCGATCGCCACCGCACGTCCGCCTCGGGCACGGACCGCCTCGGCGAGTTCCTCCGCGGCTTCGGCGGAGTAGCGATAGTTGATGACGAGGGCTGATTCCTCGTGGGCGAAGGCCTTCGCGATGGATGAGCCCACTCCGCGTCCGGCCCCTGTCACCAGGACGATCTGCTGGTCAAGGGGCATGGCCGCTGTCGTGAATGCCTGGGCGTTGCTCATCGCGACTCTCCTTCGAATGCTGTGCGGGCCTCCCCTTCGAGAGGTCGTGGCAGGTCGTGATCTCACCCTACAGTCGCGGCACGGTGCATAGGTCGGCAGCGTCGGTGGTGACGGGTGCAATCCTTCGACGAACCGGGCCGCGAGGGACAATGAACGTGATTACCTGGCCGATCCTCCTTAGACTGAGCAGACGACCATCGTTGTCCATCCCCAGGAAGTCCCTCATGAGCGAGCTCGGCGCCAGCATCTCAATCGGAGTCCTCGCAGCACTCGTCGTCCTCGTCATCTACCTGATCGCGTCTCGGATCGGCAGATGGCAGCCGGCTCCGCAGCGTCGACCCCAGGGCGGACAGACGCCGCAACAGCCGGGGTACGGCCCCGGTGGGTACGGCCAGCAGGGCTATGGGCCGGGAGCACGACCACGAGGCGGCTCCTATGACCAGTCGACTCGCGCCTACAACCAGCCGACCCAGGCCTATGAGCAGCCGACTCGCGCCTATAACCAGCCCGAGCGCGTCTACGGCATGAGTGAGGACGAGACCCGCGTGATGCCCGCGGTCGGAGCCGACGCTGATTCGCGTGCCACGAAGGCCGAGCTGCGGGACAACATCGGCCAGTCGGGGCAGATGATCGAGGCGAACCGCCGCGCGGCCACCTCCTCGAACGGCGACACACTGGCGGTGTTCACCTATATCTTCGGCGCCGCCCTCATCGCCCTCGTCGCGTTCGTGTTCTTCAACAACCTTCTCCTGCCCGCCACGGTCGGCGCCCTGGCCGGTGCGATCATCTGCGTGGCGCTGGCATCGACGTACACGCTGAAGTCCCTCGAATTCTGGCCGGACAATTCGACGATCACGATCATCAACCTCCTCGTCGCCCTGGCCGCCGCCGTCGCCATGTTCATCGGAGCAGAACGAACCGAACGCGACGGATACAGCCTGGGCCGCATCACCGATTCGTTCAATCCGCTGCCCTTCAGCGAAGGATTCACCGGCTTCGCCACCGCCATCGCCGATCGCGTTGTCGGGTTCTTCGAAGAATTCGGGTTCATGGGCTTCGTCTTCCTCCTGCTCATGGGCATCGGGTGCATCATCGTCGTCACCCTGGCGGCGAAGTCCCTGATCGACGTCATGGATTGGCGCATCTTTGCCCAGTTCGGACGTTTCGTCACCGACCGCCCCATGTCCCATTCGCGTGCCGTTCGCTTCCAGTCTTCGAAGGTCTCGCACACTGTGACGTCGATCATTCTGGCCGGGATCGCAGTCCTCTGCGCGACCGGAATGGCCTACGACGGATTCACCTGGTTCACTCGCTGAGAAACTTTTCAGCCTCGGGGATATAAGATAGTCTCCGGACTTCCCCGTCGTGACGCGCCACAAGGGTGCATCGCATCGGCCCTCAGCAGACTACGACGAACGACCCGCAAAGGGATGAGAACCTCAATTGGCGAATGGCAACGCAACTTTTCGGCACTCGAACGTGGCGCTTCTCGGCCTGACCGAGACCCTAGCCCCCATCGAAGTGACCTCACAAGAATTCGACGACCGCCTCGCCGATACTCTGTCCACCCTCAACCTGCCGACCGGTCTCCTGCAGCGCGTCGCCGGTGTCCACGCACGACGCAACTGGGATCAGCCGAGTCACTTCGCCGATGGTGCGATCGCGGCCGGCAAGAAGGCCCTCGCTGAGTCGGGGATCTCTCCTGACTCGATCGGACTGATGGTCAACACCTCGGTAACGCGTGAGCACCTCGAGCCCTCCGTGGCGGTCGGCGTCCATGCGGGCATCGGCCTGGGCACGCAGGCGATGAACTTCGACATCGCCAACGCCTGCCTCGGCTTCGTCAACGGAATGACCCTGGCTGCGAACATGATCGACGCCGGCCAGATCGAGTACGCGCTCGTCGTCGCCGGCGAGGACGCCTCCCGGGTCCAGGAGGCCACTCTGCGCCGCCTCACCCGCCCGGGCATCAGCCGCGAGGAGTACCTCAACGAATTCGCCTCCCTGACGCTGGGATCCGGTGCCGCTGCTGCCGTCCTCGGGCCCGCCGACAAGCATCCGAACGGTCACCGCATCCTCGGCGGCATCACCCGTGCCGCAACCCAGCACCACGAACTGTGCGTGGGCGATCACAACGGCATGTTCACCGACACCAAGGGTCTGCTCGCCGGCGGCATGGAACTCGTCGTCGCAGCGTGGGAGGAAGCTCATGAGGACGGCTGGGACTGGCGCGACATGGATCGTTACGTCATGCACCAAGTCTCCGACGTGCACGTGAACTCGATCACGAAGGCCGCGAATCTCGATCCCGATCGAATTCCGGTCACCTACCCGGAGCTGGGCAACGTGGGACCGGCTTCCCTGCCGATCACGCTCAGCCGCGAGGCCTCGAGCCTCAAGCCCGGCGACCGCATCCTGTGCATGGGAGTCGGGTCGGGACTCAACACCGCAATGACCGAAATCGAGTGGTAGAGGTTCAATGAGATTTCCTGCACGGCCGGCTCAGGCTCCCCCGAAGCTGCCCGAGTGGGACCCCGCCTGGTCCCGGATCGTCAAGGCTGCGAGCGAGGATGGGCCGCATTCCTTCCACGTCCTCGACACCCTCGAGGTGCTGCGCGCCGAAGGTCTCGAGCCGACCGGCACGATCCTCGCCCTCCACGGCAACCCGACCTGGTCGTACCTGTGGCGCCATCTGGCTCAGGCGACCGTGGACACGGCCCGCTCCGGCGGACGCGTGTGGCGCCTCATCGCCCCCGACCAGCTGGACATGGGCTT
>JAKDSA010000099.1 GCA_030457025.1 Brevibacterium sp.
TCGGCGGCAGAGTCAAGTTGGGGCCGATGGCCCGCCGGCCCAATTGTGCAGGCGAGTGAACGCCCCCAGAGCGGGCCTAGGGATGCACAAGTCCCCGTTCGCCTTCGTTTTCACGATGCGAACGGGGACTTTCACTTGGCGGAAGCGGTGGGATTCGAACCCACGGAGCGGGGTTGCCGCTCAATGGTTTTCAAGACCATCTCCTTCGGCCGCTCGGACACGCTTCCAATGGTTCGCTGAGAACCACGGCCTGCTCAGCGCGAGGCTGAGCCACAACAGTTTCTCACAGACCGATTGTCTTCTGCTAATCGATTCCTGAGGGACTGAAGTCAGTGCTTTCCTGGGCCACTGTCCTGTTCAGAAACGTCGGCCTGAGTCTGTGACCCTTCGGCCTCTTCGGCCTGCGACTTCTCGGAACCCTCAGCCAGTGGCTTCTCGTGCTTTCCCTCGTTCACGACGCGCCGACCGGTCGAGTCCGAATCCTCTGAGGCAGCACCGCGCGCAGCGAATGTAGCTGGCACCGGCGAGACGACGAACTCGTCCCCTTCGTCCTCGAACTCCTCATCGGCGGCATCCGACTGCTCTGCAGGGCTTGGCCGACGAATGGAGCTCTGTCTGGCCGCTCCGCTCGGCTGTGCCGCCGGCTGCCGCTGAGCTGCGGGGCGTGGCTGAGGTTCAGCGGATTCTGCTGTCTCGGAGCCTGTGTCGACATCAGCATCCGAGTCGGCCAGAGCATCGTCGGCTTCGACCACGAGATCAGGCTTGTCTGACTCTTCCGCGGCAGACTCGGCAGCGACAGGCACGACATCCGCAGCAGCGTCGGGCGAGGCGTCCGCAGCAGTCACGGGAGTGCTGAACTCCGCTTCGGCGGACGACGCGCCGGACCGGGCGGGCTTGCCTTTGAGTACCAGAGTCAGGGTCGCCAGGGGCACCGAGAGCCAGTTGGGGCGGTTGCGCAGCTCAGTGACGACCTCGACAAGCAGCCTGTCGATCAGCGCCGCGCGCAGGACGGGATCGCCGAGGCCCAGGCTTTCGCCACGGGCACGCGAGTATCCGCTGAGCAGCGAGTTCTGCACCTGCGAGGCCCAAAGGAATTCCGGGGAATCGTAGATGGCCCGCAGGCCGGATGGGTCATCGCCGAAACCGTTGACGACGAGTCCGCCATCCTCGGATTTGAGTTCCCCGGTCCGCTGCAGCCGGGCGAATCCGGCCGCGTAGTCGACACTGCGCAGCAGTGCCACGAGATCCAGTGCCACCGGCTTCGGATCCGAGTTCGTCGAGTCTGTGAACTTCACGACCGAATAGCCGTCGGTCGTTGAGCTCACCACATGATCAAGCGTGAGTTCACCATGGATCTTCTGCAGCACACCGATGGACTCCAGCGACTGCAGCTTCGCACGGTGGGCCCGCAGTTCGGGCACCAGGGAGTCCAGCGCCAGAGGCGCGCGGCCCAGCGCCCAGTCGATGCGTTCGATCCATTTACTGGCCATGAGCTTCGTCGGCTCTCCTCGACCTTCGACGATGCCGAATTCGGCGGCCATGTCGGAGTGGAGCTCACCGATGCGGCGGCCCATCTCTGCGGCCTGCGCGTTGTAGGCCCCGATCGAACCCGAATCGACGGCGCACACGATGTCCACGGCTTCGCGCCAGGCAGGTTCGGCGTCGACATCCACATGGGACAGCAGCGCCATCGGAGCTTCCATCTCTGTGACTTCGAACATGTCATACCACCGACCCGAGCCCCAGCCGATGACCTCAGGAACGCTGCGGGATCCCGCCTCGGTGAGCAGAACCGGGATCGTCAGCGATGACGGCATCCCGTTCTCCAACACACGGAAGAAGCTGAGTTCCATCGGCTCGTACTCGTCGTGGATGATGACCGTCGATTTGTGAGGGCCTGCGTCGGAGACCTCGATCGGGCGGACGTCGATGTTGAGCTCTTCACGGGAATCCGTGACCAACGCAGCCTTCGACGGCTTCGGGGGGACCACCTCGGCGGGGGTAGCGGGGGTGTCGCGGGTGTCCGTGGTGTGGACTGGAAACGGCGATGACTGTGCAGGCTGTTTGTCCCGCGAGGCCTCCTTCTCCTGGCTGTGGCGCAGTGATTCGGTGCTCAGCTGGCCGCCGTCGAAGACCTTGCGCTTGGTGATCGCATCGGCCATGAGATTGACGAACACGGGATCGGCCGCGCCGTCGTAGACGAAGACGTGACCCAGTGCCAGGTCATCGATCTGGCCGATGAGGGACTTGCGCAGGTGTATGTCTTCGACTCCGCGCAGTGAGAGTGGGATGTTGAGCCGACGCAGGCTCTGTCCGTCACCGACAGAGATCACGGTCACGAGTCCGGAGAAACCACCGAGTTCCTCGGCCTTGTATGTGAAGGCGCGGGCCACCGACATCGGGGTGATATCGGGGTCGGTTCCGAAATCTGCGGCGAGCTTGGGAAACCACGACTGCCGAGGTATCCAGCCGGCTAACAGTTGCTCCAGCTCACTGCTGATGGCCATGTCGCCTCCTTGAAGGAATTACGGGCATGTTCCATCCAATCATGTTACGACCTTCGCACTGTCCAGGGCGCACCCGAAATCGTCAATTCCGCGCAAGATCCTACGCCTTCCGTGCGCTGTCGAAGCGTCGTCGGGCCGCGAACCAGGTGTCCTCATCCCGGAACGAGTTGCAAAAGGGCGAGTGGGAAGGAGCACAATGGGGATGTGTTGAAAAAAGACGTATCACCCCAGCAGCAAACACTCGCGCACGAGGTCGAAGCGGCCGCGACGCGAATTGCCGACTCCGTGATCATGTCTCCCCTGCAGATTTCGGAGCGGCTGTCCGCCGCCACCGACTCCACCGTCTACCTCAAGCGGGAGGATCTGCAGATGGTGCGGTCTTACAAGATCCGCGGCGCCTTCAACTTCATGCTCCAGCTCGACGCGACCGAGCGTGCTCGCGGGGTCGTGTGTGCCTCGGCGGGCAACCATGCCCAGGGCTTCGCCCGCGCGTGCAAGGAACTGGGCATCCAGGGCACCATCTTCGTGCCCAAGACCACGCCGAAGCAGAAGATCGAACGCGTCCGCCACTTCGGCGGCGAGTGGGTGACGATCGAGATCTCCGGTTCCACCTATGACGACGCATCGGCGCTGGCACACCGGTTCGCCGACCGCAATGATGCCCTCCTCGTCTCGGCCTTCGACGACCTGCTCACCATCGCCGGACAGGGCACGGTTGCCGTGGAGATCGCCAACCAGCTCGAGGTCGCCCCCGACTACATCATCGTGCCTGTCGGCGGCGGCGGAGTGATCTCCGGGATCGCGGCCTATGCGGCCGAACATCTGCCGGGCACCACCATCATCGGCGCCGAACCTGCCGGGGCCGCGTCGATGATCGCCGCCCTCAAGGCCGGGCGGCCCGTCACGCTGGAGAACATCGATCCCTTCGCCGACGGCACCGCGGTCAAACGCGCCGGGGCACTGACCTACGACATCGTCTCCGACCTCGACGTCGATGTCCGGCCCGTTGCCGAGGGCGCCGTGGCCACGGAAATGCTCGACATGTATCAGGTCGACGGCATCATCGCCGAGCCCTCCGGCGCCATCGCCTCGGCGGCCATCGGCGGGCAGGGAACGGGCAAACCGATCGCCGTCGAACCGGGGTCAACCGTCGTGTGCTTGGTCTCGGGAGGCAACAACGACATCTCCCGTTACCCGGAGATCCTCGAACGCTCACTGGTCCATGAGGGCCTCAAGCACTACTTCATCGTCGACTTTCCACAGGAACCCGGCGCACTGCGACGCTTCCTCAACGAGATCCTCGGACCTGAGGACGACATCGCGATGTTCGAGTACGTCAAACGCTCCGACCGAGAGACCGGCCCCGCCTTCGTCGGCATCGAACTCGGCAATGCCGAGGACCTGCCGAACCTGCTCGAACGCATGGACTCCTCACAGATCGAGATCGAACGGGTTCACCAGAACTCGCCGATGTTCCGTCTCTTCGCCTGAGGGGCGCCACTCTGAGCTGAGGCGAGGCTGAGAGCTGAGGCGCGACTGAGAGCTGAGGCGAGGCGTCGATGCTGAGACCAGCCGCCGGAACCGTGCAGAACCACTAGAGTGGAAGCATGCGAGCAATCACGATTTCTGAACCAGGCGGCCCCGACGTTCTCCAGGTCACCGAGGAACCGAGCCCGGACATCGCGGCCGACGAAGTTCTGGTCAAGGTTCACGCGGCCGGTGTCAATCGTGCCGATCTGCTGCAGCGCCAAGGCTTCTACGACCCACCTGCCGGTGCCACCTTGATCCCCGGTCTCGAAGTCTCCGGGACGATCGCAGAACTCGGCTCCGACGTGTCCGGGTGGAAGGTCGGCGATCGGGTCGCGGCGCTGCTCTCCGGCGGAGGGTACGCCGAGTTCGTCCCCGTCCCCGCAGGTCAGCTCCTTCCCGTACCGGAGAGTCTCGACCTCACTGAGGCCGCGGGCCTGCCCGAGGTGGTGTCGACTGTCCACTCCAACATCGTCGGCAACGCCGACATTCAGGCCGGCGAATGGCTCCTCGTCCACGGCGGCGGATCGGGAATCGGCACGGCCGCGATTCAGATCGCGAAGCACCTCGGCGTCAAGATCGTCGTCACGGTCGGATCCGAGCGCAAGGCCGAATTCTGCCGCAGCCTCGGCGCCGATGCGGTCATCAACTACCGTGACGAGGACTTCGTCGAACGGGTCCACGAGATCTGTGTGCGCCCCGATGGGTCCACCGGTGCCGACGTCATCCTCGACATCATCGGCGCAAAATATCTGAAGTCCAACGTCAAGGCCCTCGGCACCGACGGACGCCTCGTCATCATCGGAATGCAGGGCGGTGCGAAGGCCGAACTCAGCATCGCCTCGCTCATGCAGCCGCGCAAGTCGGTCGCAGGAACGACGCTGCGGGCTCGCCCGAAGGAGCAGAAGATCGAGATCGTCGCCGAGGTGGCCGCACAGTTGTGGCCGGCCGTGATCTCCGGTGACATTCGCCCGATCGTCCATGAGACGATGCCGCTGTCCGAGGTCTCCAAGGCGCACACCGCGCTGGAGGAGGGCACGAGCATCGGGAAGGTGCTGCTCATCGTCGACGAATCAGCACAACGCGTCTGAGCCACAGCACAGGAAGAAGGTGTCCGATCATGACCAGCATTCCCGACCAGTCCGAGAACTCATCCGACCAGCCGCGGCACTCCCCTGAGCGGTCGACGAGTCCCACCGGAGAATCGGTCGAGGAGTCATCGTCGCAGGTTGATGTGTCCTCCCCCGCCAAAGTGATGCGGATCGGGACCATGGTCAAGCAGCTGCTCGAAGAGGTTCGCAGCACCGATCTGGATGAGAAGGGCCGCGAGCGTCTGGCGACGATCCACCGGCGTTCGATCGACGAGCTCGAGGACGGCCTGTCCAAGGACCTCATCGACGAACTCGAACGCCTCGACCTGCCTTTCGATACCAGCGATGGTCCCCCGACGAACTCCGAGCTGCGCATCGCTCAGGCCCAGCTGGTCGGCTGGTTGGAGGGACTCTTCCACGGCATCCAGACCGCGATCATGGCGCAGCAGGCGATGGCGCAGCAGGAACTCGCCGGCCATGGGCAGCTGCCTCCGGGAATGGTGGCACCGGGTGCTGCTTCGGACTCGGCCAAGGATGACCAGACGCAGGACGAGGCCGGCAACCGCGGCACCGGCAACTACCTGTGAAGAACATCTTCTCCGGGCTGAAGAAGCCGGGCCGTTCGTCCTCGCGAAAGGGCCCTGACCAGGAGTTCGGCACTGGACTCTGGCGGCACAACCGCGACAGATTCCTCCGCGGCGTCGACCGCTACTACACCACCTCGGTGGCCATTCATGAGCTTCCCGCCAACGGGCGCAGTTCCGCGGACGATCAGGCGTCGGCCGTGGCGAACGAACACAGCTCAACGACCGATGTGAACACGGTCATCGAGGGAACGCAGCGCCTCAATGACCTGGTGCCGACCGTCGATGAGATCACCGCGTGGCTGCACACCCACCATCCGGTCTCCGGGCAGGTCGTTCCCGGCCACACCCGAAAAGCTGTCGGAGACACCCCCGAGCTGCTGACCAAGGCCTCATCGAAGGTCGCCGAGGCGGTGCTGGCGGCATCGATGGCCCGCACCGAGATCATCGCCGGCAGACCGATCGGTCCGAGCGCCCAGGCGACCGAGCGATTCATCACCGATGCCGCCGAGCTGCTGGGACGAGCCCGGGAGAGCATCTCCGGAGGGGAGAGGCCATGACCGAACCGATGATGACGCCTCCTCGGGACTTCGATCTGGGACTGGTTGCCAGCGATATCGACGGCACGCTCCTGCTCGATTGGAAGCCCATCTCCACGGCCACAATCGATGCGATCCACCGCTGCCAGAGCATGGACATCCCCTTCGTCGCCGTCACCGGCAGACCGATCAGGTGGCTGCAGACGATCGCGGACCAGATCCCCGACCTCGGTCGGGTCATCTGCCTCAACGGTGCAGTCGTCTATGACATCGCCTCGGCGAGTGTGGTGTCAGCGAACACCATCGAATTCTCTGCCGTTCAGGAGATCGTCGCCGCCATCACCACGTCCCATCCCGAGGCGCATTTCGCGTTCGAGACGCTCACCGGAGGTCTCGTCGACCGGAACTTCATCTCACGCAACCCCCGGCACGCGCATGTGATGGACGATCTCTCGGAGCTGGTCACACGCGATGTCGTGAAGATCCTCGTCAGCATCGGCTCCGACGACTCGGAAGCACTCCATGGCCTGCTCGACCCTCTCGTGGCCACGAGCTGTCATGCCTCGTTCTCCGACCCGGTCAACGGACTCGTCGAGCTTGCCCCGATGGGGGTCACCAAGGCGAAGACGCTTGAGAGCCTGTGCGAGCACCTCGGCGTGGCCCGTGACCAGGTGATGGCCTTCGGGGACATGCCCAACGACATCGAAATGCTGACCTGGGCCGGTCACGGAGTCGCGATGGGCAATGCCCTGGATTCGGTCAAGGGGATCGCAGCCGCCGTCACCGAGACAGTCGACGACGACGGCGTCGCCCGCTACCTCAACGCGGTCCTCGACTCGCACCGACGCTGAACCTCAGGCGCTGACGCTGAACCTCAGACCCGGGTGTCGCGGAATCCCGACAGTGAGAGCACTGCCGGGTCGAGGTCGAAATAGTCGACGAGCGCGACGGCCAGACCGTCCTCGTCGACCGACTTCGTCACCACCGATGCGTGCTGCTTGAGCACGTCCTTCGACTGGCCCATGACGATCGCGTGGTGGACCCATTCGATCATTTCGATGTCGTTGAGTCCGTCACCGGCGCCGATGCTCAGCTCGTGGTCGATGCCGAGTTCGGATTCGACGAGTTCGAGGCCGCTGGCCTTCGAGATCCCGTCGGGTGCGATATCGAGCCAGTTGCTCCAGCCCACCGAATAGCTGACTTCGTGGAGCCCGAGACGATCGACCGCCTCGGCGAACTCCTCCGCAGTGCCGTTGACTTCACGCATGACGATGCGGGTGGCGCGCTTCTCGAGCAGCTGCTCGAAGTCGACGATGTCGAGCGTGTCCGATTCTGCGAGCTCACCTGCGGGGAACGGTCCCGAGGCCCACCGATGCAGGTCTGGGTCCTCAACGAGGAACAGTGCGTTCGGAAGTGCTTCGTGCATCTTCTCCAACGCGTCCTTGGGGTCGAAGGACACGACATGGTGCATTTCCCAACCCAATGGTAGAGCCGGGTCGAGCTTGACGACGACGGATCCGTTCGAGCAGACGACGAACCCTTCCTTGAGGTCGAGTGCGTGCACAACCTCGAGCGCTCCGGGCAGTGCCCGCCCGGTGGAAACGACGAGGTGATGACCGGCTTCTGCCAGCTGGGTCAGGACCTGACGGACGGGGTCGGACAATGAACCGTCGTAGTCGACGATGGTGCCGTCGATGTCGAGCGCGATGAGGTGTTTGGGCAATTTCTCTCCAAGCGTGGGGATCGTGGCTTCAGAAACGCGGGCCCTCTGGTCCCTGCGCGACCATGCCGCCGAGGTAGGGGCGCAGTGCCGCGGGAACCGTGACCGAGCCGTCGGCCTGCTGGTGGTTCTCCAGGATCGGGACGAGCCAGCGGGTGTTGGCCATGGTTCCGTTGAGTGTGGCGACGGGGCGGGTGGCGCCGTCACAGCGTTCGCGGACCTGCAGGCGGCGGGCCTGGAAGGTCGTGCAGTTCGAGGTCGAGGTCAGTTCGCGGTAGGTCTCCTGCGTCGGCACCCAGGCTTCGCAGTCGAACTTGCGGGCCGCGGAGTCGCCGAGATCGCCGGCTGCGGTGTCGATGACGCGGTAGGGCAGCTCGCACAGGCCCAGCATCTTCTCCTGCAGAGTCAGCATGCGCTCGTGCTCGGCCTCAGCGTTCTCGACCTCGACGTAGGCGAACATCTCCACCTTCTGGAACTGGTGGACGCGGATGATTCCGCGGGTGTCCTTGCCGTAGGAGCCGGCCTCGCGGCGGTAGCAGGATGAGATTCCGGCGTAGCGCAGCGGGCCATCGGACAGGTCGATGATCTCGTCCATGTGGAATCCGGCCAGGGGCACTTCGGAGGTCCCGACGAGGAACAGGTCATCGGCTTCGAGGCGGTAGATCTCATCGGCATGTTCGCCGAGGAACCCGGTGCCGCGCATGACCTCGGGCTTGACCAGGGTGGGTGTGATGGTCGGGATGAAGCCGGCTTCCTCGGCCACGTCACGGGCCAGGTTGAGCAGGGCCATCTCCAGCTTGGCGCCGAATCCGGTGAGGTAGTGGAAGCGGGCGCCCGAGACCTTGGTGCCTCGCGCGGTGTCGATGGCTTTGAGGGTCTCACCGATCTCCAGGTGGTCGGCCGGTGCGAAGCCGTCGGTGGTGAAGTCGCGGGGCTCGCCGACCGTCTTCAGGGTCACGAAGTTCTCTTCGCCGCCGGAGGGGATGCCCTCGACGATGAGGTTCGGCAGCTTGCCGGCAAGCTTGTCGAAGGCGAAGCTGGCTTCCTCAGATTCGGACTGCAAAGCCTTGACCTTGGCCGACTTCTCCTTGCCTTCGGCGATCAGCGCAGGCTTGTCCTCCTTCGCAGCCTTGGCGATCTGAGAGGAGAAGGCCTTCTGATCGGCACGCGCGTCCTCATACGTCGTGATGGCAGAACGGCGTGCGGAATCAGCGGCGAGGACTTCGTCGACGAGGTCGACGGACGAACCGCGGGCCTCCTGTGATGCCTTGAACAGGTCCGGGTTTTCTCTGAGAAGCGCTAGATCGATCACCCTCTCAGCTTAACGGCCCGGGAGTCTTTTCGACATTCGGGCGCCTCTGAGGCGGGTGACCAGCTCGCTCCCAAGTGGGGCACTGTAAATTTGAGACATGACCATCGCTTTGGATCCCCTGATCATGTGGCTTGTCATCGCCGGCATCGTCGTGGTGCTGCTCGTCGCATTCTTCCTCGGCCGCCGCACCGGAGCTCGTCGTGCTCTCAACCGCATTCGACAATCCGGCCGAGGCACCAACCCCGACTGGCCCGAGGCCGAGAGCTCTGGCCGGTACCGTGCCGCTCTCGTCGTCAATCCGACCAAGACCGATGTCCGTGGACTGGCGTCGACCGCCGAGGCGATCTGTCGTTTCGAAGGCTGGAGCGCCCCGCTGGTCATCGAGACCACTCCCGAGGACTCCGGTGAGGGTGCCACGGTCCGTGCTCTTGACGAGGGGGTCGACGTCGTCATCGCCGCCGGCGGTGACGGCACAGTCCGAGCCGTCGCCTCGGCGCTGGCAGAGACATCCACCCCGATGGGGATCGTTCCGTTGGGAACGGGGAATCTGCTGTCGCGGAACCTCGACATCGTTCTTGACAAGACCGAATGGGCGCTGCGGATCGCACTGTGGGGCCGCAATCGGGAGATCGACGTCGGAACCGCCAAGGTCGCCGAGGATGGGGACACTCACGTCTTCACCGTGATGACGGGATTGGGCTTCGACGCGGCAGTCATGGCCGACACCAATTCCGACCTCAAGTCCCGACTCGGATGGTTGGCTTATGTCGAGGCCGGCTCCCGAAAACTCGTCGGACGCCCCAGCCACGTGAAGGTGACCTTCGACGACGACTACCGGATCTCGGCTCGGGTGCGATCGGTGCTCGGGGGCAACTGCGGGAAGCTGCAGGGTGGCATCCAACTGCTGCCGCAGGCGGTCATCGACGACGGCATGCTCGACGTCCTCATCGTCAGCCCGAAGAACCTGGGCCAATGGGTGGGCGTCCTCGCCTCCGTGTTGGGCCGCCAAACGACGAAGGGCCTGCACACGAACATCCGGAAGTGCCAGAAGGTCGTCATCGAATCCGGCGAGGAGCTCGACGTGCAGCTGGATGGGGATCCGATCGGCCAGTCGGGGTATCTGGCGATGGAGGTCATGCCTGCGGCACTGACCGTCCGCGTGCCCACTGTCGAGCAGCGCAAGCAGATCCGGGCAGAGGCCTGGCCGGTCTGAGGTTCAGGGGTTCACCAACTCGTGGCTGTCATGCCAGATGAGAGGGGTTACCCGGCTGGATAGCCGAGCTCGGCTACTGGTTGGTCACATCACAAGGGTGTCTCGGCGTGCTCTTTTCATTCATCAAAGTGTTACCGCGTTTTGCCCTGAACAAAACGTACATAAGTAGTTTCGGGAATTCCCCTTGCCTAGGATGTCTGTCAGATGTGCACCCCCTCACACTCTCTAGATTGAAGGCACTGACAATGAAGAAGCTCGTTCTCGCACCGGCCGTAGCCCTTGCATTCACAGGTCTGGTGGCCGCCCCAGTCGCCGCCGCCGAGACCCCCTCCACCCAGTCCGACTCTGCTTTGACCAAGGCCGAGCAG
>JAKDSA010000024.1 GCA_030457025.1 Brevibacterium sp.
TGCCGAAGTAGTCGAAGCAGTTGGCGATGTCGTCCATGTCGATCTCGGACTCGACATAGCGCTTGCCCGTGTCGAGTGATTCGGCACGAGCGAACTCGGCCTTGCGCTCACGCAGGACCGAAGCGAACTTGAGGAGAAGATCGCCCCGCTCACTGGCGGGCACGCTTGACCACACGCCGGAGTCGAAGGCCCGACGTGCAGCGGCGATTGCGAGCTCAGTATCGGCGGGACTGGCTTCGTCCACCTCTGCGACGAAACTGCCGTCTGCGGGATTATGGATCTCTCTGACCCCGCCGTTCTGGGCCGAAACCCACTGTCCGTCAATGTAAAGCGTGTTGGGCACGATGTCTCCTATTCCTTGATGGTGAAAATCGCTGAAATTGAGTGTGAGGTTCTCCGGTGCACCACTGTGGGCGGGGGAGTCAAGGCTGTTCGCATGCCTCCTCTTTCCGCTGGTGGTGACGCTTCTGAAAGCCACGATATGCGAACAAGGGTCTCCGATGCTCAATCGAATGAATCGGATCACAGAATGGAGGCCTCAAAGCCCGAATATGCGGGGCCGAACGGTGTTGGTTTCCAACACCGGCCCCCGCAAGGGTGGTCCCGGAACTATTGTCACCAGCGGTGCTGTGTCGAACCATCTTCTGCGCTCCTGGCTCAGATGCCGCGGTGACAATGAGCACAATTGCAGGGAGGGCAATAGCGCAATTGAAAGAGCGGACAATCCCACGGCGATGACCGAACCTACGTCCGGGAACTCTGTGTGGGTGCAAGCAAAGAATAATTGCTGATGTAGTTTCGCGTATCGATAATGCCATTGACGCGGGCGTGTACGAGGAAGTGACCTTCATGCTCGAATCTTCCACACCAGGCTTCATCAATCCCCTACCGACCGCGATGAGATGACCGTACGTCTCCGCAGACCACTGCTGGCGGGACGTCTCGCCACGATTCTAACAGAGGCCTTGAGCGAGCCCTTGAACGAATGCCGGACCCGGATTTCTAATAGGGGAGCATTCCTTCTAACCATTCGCCCAGTTGTCACATGAGCGATCGAGGCTGCGGTAGGCCCGTAGGCTATTCGGCTTTAAAGTGTCCGCCTGCGGAGAAAGAGAGCTGACCGCGGTCGCTGCGACTCTTCGCTCACCGTCAATACGTGTTCCCACGCACAGGACTTAACTGTTTTGAGTGCACTAGAATGGTGCAGAATCATTGAAAAGACTTTATAGGGAGAATCGTGGCCCCAGGGGATTCGCGAGACAGCCAGCAGAACCGCCGCTCGGACGGCGGGCGCCGCTCAGATCGCGACAGCAATCACAATCGTCGACAGGACTCCACCCAGTCCCGGGGCGAGCGCGGGTCACGTAACTCCGATCGTCGCGATGACCGTCGTGGTGGGTACCAGGGGAATCGCAGCAACGATGGTGAGCGTCGCGGCGGGTATCAGGGTAATCGCAGCAACGATGGTGAACGCCGTGGCGGCTACCAGGGCAACCGGAGTGAAGGCGGCGAACGCCGCAGCTTCGGCGGTGACCGTCGTGACGATCGCCGTGGTGGTCACCAGGGTGACCGTCGTAACGACGGCGAGCGCCGAGGCGGATACCAAGGTAATCGCAGCAACGATGGTGAACGTCGTGACGAGCGCCGAGGCGGATACCAAGGTAATCGCAGCAACGACGGCGAACGCCGCAGCTTCGGCGGGGACCGCCGTGACGACCGCCGCGGTGGATACCAGGGCAAGCGTCGCGACGACCGCGGAGGAGGCCGACGTCGCGATGACGGCGGTGGAAACCGCGGAGGTTACGGCCGGAACAACAATGACCGCAGGGCTACGCGATCAACCGATACCGGCGAATACGCACGCGAGCAGCGCGCACGCCGGCCACGTATCCAAGAGCCGCCGATCCCCGAAGAGGTCACCGGCAAGGAACTCGACAAGGAGTTGCTGGGCCAGCTGCGTTCCCTTGACAAGGAGAACGCCGCAGCCGTTGCCAAGCACCTGGTCTCCGCGGGCGGGTTCTTGGACGTCGATCCGGAACGCGCCTACGAACATGCGAAGGCGGCCATGGCTCGGGCCGGCCGCGTCGGGTTGGTCCGAGAGGCACTCGGCATTGCTGCCTATCACGTGGAGAAGTACGACGAGGCTGTTCGCGAGCTGCGCACGCATCGACGCATCTCCGGTTCCAACGACAACATTGCTCTCATCGCCGACGCGGAACGCGGTCGTGAAAAGCCTCGGAAGGCCCTCGAACTGTTCGAATCGGCGGGCGAGCTCGATCTCGACAACGACGCCCGCACCGAACTCGTCATCGTTGCCGCCGGAGCGAAGTCGGACCTCGGCGACCTCAAAGGAGCACGTTCTCTGATCGAGGCCGAGGACTTCACCCAGAAGCCCAGCGGTGCATTGGTGCGTCTGATGGCCGCATACTCAGAGGTGCTGCGCCTCCACGGTGAAACCGAGATGGCCGACAAATACGAAGAACTGTCGCGGCGCACCGCCAAGGCCACAGGAACCCTGTTCGGGGACGAAGAACCCGACCCCAACCTCGGCGTGGAGATCGAGACCGTCGAGGAGATCCCCGATGAAGAGCTCATCGAGCCCGGCGCAGATGCCGCCGACGAGGATCAGGCTGTCGACGCGTCGGATGACTCCGCGTCGGATGACTCCGCCGCAGATGACGCTGTCGCAGCTGACTCAGGTGCTGACTACGCTGATGACGAGCAAGCTCCGGCGACGTCGAAGACACACGTTTCGGACAAGGAGCTGAAGAAGGTCAAGGTCTCCGATGAGGAGATCGAGGCCGAACTCGACGAACTGCTCGAGGACGCCGAAGACGCCGACGCCAATGCGGAAAAGACTACCGAGACCTCCGCTGATGAGGCTCCCGCGGAAGCTGCAGAGCAGGAGACGAGCCTCAAGCCTGCTGACAGCGCGAAATCAGAGGAGTCGAACGCGTCGTATCGGCTGAACGGTCATCAGTGACGCCAGCCGCGAACGCAGCATCACCGGTCGATCGATGTGCGTCCGAGGAATCGGGCGCTCCGATCGACTGTGTGCTGTTCGACCTCGACGGCGTCGTCTACCACGGTCCTGACCCGATCACCGGGGCAGTGGAGGCCATCAGTTGGCTTCACGAGCAGTCCATCCCGGTCAGCTATGTCACGAACAATGCCACCCGCACCGCCGAGGTGGTGGCCGATCACATTTCGACGCTGGGCATCCGCACCTCACCGGCCGAGGTGACCACCTCGGCGCAGGTGCTGGCCGGGCAGCTGGCAGCGAAATTCGGAACCGGCGCCTCCGTCTATCTCGTGGGCACAACCGGCCTGGCCACAGCACTGGAAGCCGAGGGCCTGAGAGTCACTCGGACCCTTGACGATGACCCAGTCGTCATCGCCCAGGGCCTCGACCCGGACATCACCTACCAGACGATCGTGCGCGCCTGTGAGGCAATCACATCTGGGATCGAATGGTGGGCAACCAACCCCGACTATTCGATGGTCGGACCCAGAAGCCGGGTCCCAGGCAATGGTGCGTTCATCGACATGCTCTCCCGACTCACCGGCGCACAGCCGACCGTTGTCGGCAAACCCTCACCGCACATGATGGAATTCGCAGCGCACAGGATCGGTGCCGAGCGTCCGCTGATGGTCGGAGATCGCCTTGACACGGATATCGAGGGCGGCAACTCAGCGGGATTCGAAACCGCTCTCGTCCTCACCGGCGTCCACGACATCCATGACGCGCTCAGAGCGGGCCCGGGACGCCGCCCCACCTACATCCTGCCCAGCCTGCGCAGTCTGGGCACGCTCATCGTCGGCAGCGACCCAGCAAGGGCCGAAGAGAGGCCGGAATCGTCTGAGACCCCGCTGCCCTCTGCCGACGGAGATTCGGCTGAATGTCGAATCGTCGATGGTCAACTGCGCCTGGACGAATCGTCCCGAGCCGAAGTCTCCGCTGTCCAAAACGCACTCCGATCAGCATGGGCGGCCACGGACCGCGGTGAAGACATCAGGCCGGGGAACCTGCCACGGAGGATCCATGACTGAACCGATGCACCAATCACAGCAGCCCGCAGCGCCCACGCCTGCCTCGGTCAACGGTGATGTGCCGATCGAGTCTTGGCGTCGCGGACTTGAGCAGATCAGCGAAGCCCCGAGCACCGAACGACACGGACTCCTGTCCACGATGCTCGATGACCTCGACTCACAGGTGAGTTCGTTGTGAGCCGACTCGACCGCGAACTGGTCGAACGGGAGCTGATCACGACACGCTCCCGTGCTGCCCGAGAGATCGCCGCCGGACGCGTCAGCGTCAACGGCAGCGTAGTGTCCAAGCCCGCGCAGGCTGTGACGAACGTCGACGAGCTCACGGTCACAGAACCCGACCCCTGGGTAGCGCGCAGCGCGCACAAACTCCTCGGTGCCCTCGAGGCCTTCTCCATCGGCGACTTCACAGGCAGGTCCGTGCTCGACGCCGGTGCCTCCACCGGCGGCTTCACTCAGGTCCTCCTGCACCGGGGTGCACAGGAGGTGTGGGCCGTCGACGTCGGACACGACCAGTTCGACGCCGGGCTCCGCGAGGATCCACGGGTCCGTGTCCGTGAAGGCCTCAACCTGCGCGAACTCGACCACTCCGACGTGCCCCAGGTCGACGTGGTCGTCGCCGACGTGTCATTCATCTCCCTGCGTCTGCTGCTGGCCCCGCTGCTGGCTGCGACACTGCCGACCGGAGAGCTGCTGCTCATGGTCAAACCCCAATTCGAACTCGCCCGCAGCGCACTGGACAAGCACGGGGTCGTGTCGACCGTGAGCAACCGACGCCGAGCACTTGACTCCGTCCTGACCGCCATCGGCGAACACGAGGCCCGCGTGATCGACATCGCGGCCTCCGTCCTCCCGGGTCCGAGCGGGAACAGGGAGTATTTCCTGCGTGTTCGACCAGGGAAAACACGGACCGAGTCCGATAGGCTCAACGAGGCGGACATCGCAGCCCATCTGGACCAGATCATGAGAGGAGAGCCGTGAGCCGACACATCATGGTGCTGCTGCATCCCCAGCGCGAGGAATCAGCAGTGGCAGCGGTGAGCGTGTGGAAGGCGCTCCTCGACGACGGAATCACCCCGGTCGTCCTCGACGAAGAGGTCCTCGACTTCGCAGCGCGCAGTTCCCACGCGGACGTGCAGCAGGAGCTGCTCAGCCGCTGCGAGGTCATCGACCCAGCCCAGCTCGCGATCTGGAAGACCAGATGCGAACTCGTCATCGTCCTCGGCGGTGACGGCACGATCCTGCGGGCAGCCGAACGCTTCCACGGGTCGGGGGTTCCGCTCATGGGCGTCAACTTAGGTCATGTGGGATTCCTCGCCGAGAGCGAACGCGAAGACCTCGCCGAGGCGGTCCATCGGGCTTCCCAGCGCGACTACCTGGTCGAGGAGCGCCTCGCCCTCGACGTGACCGTGTGGCACGAAGGGGAGGCGATCTACAACGCCTGGGCCCTCAACGAGGCCACGATCGAGAAGACGTCCAAGGCACGCATGATCGACGTCGTCCTCGGCGTCGACGCTCGACCGGTGTCCTCATTCGGCTGCGACGGAGTCATTCTGGCCACACCCACCGGGTCGACCGCGTATGCATTCTCGGCCGGCGGGCCCATCGTCTGGCCCGAGGTCGAAGCCCTGCTGCTCATTCCCATCTCAGCCCACGCACTGTTCACCGAGCCCCTCATCGTCAACCCCGACTCCCGCCTCGGCGTCGAGATCTCTCCGCGGAATCCCGACTTCTCGGCGGTTCTGTGGTGTGACGGTCGGAGAGCCTTGGAGCTGCCCGCCGGTGCGCGCATCGAAGCAAAGCGCTCCGAATCTCCGATCAAGCTGGCCCGGCTGCGCACCGGACCCTTCACCGATCGATTGGTGGCGAAGTTCCGACTGCCCGTCTCCGGTTGGCGGGGACCGATCGAGGAGGCGTAGTTGATTTCCGAACTGAGGATCTCCCACCTCGGCGTGATCGCCGAAGCAGAGGTCGAACTCTCCACCGGCTTCACCGTCGTCACCGGTGAGACCGGTGCCGGCAAGACGATGTTCGTCTCGGCACTGTCTCTGCTCATGGGCCGCAAGGTCGGTGCAGGTGTGGTCCGCAAGGGAGCCGAGAAGGCCGAGGTCGAAGGCATCTTCTCCGATGTCACCGACTCCGTGCGCTCGCGCATCGAAGAGGCCGGCGGCAGCGCCGAGGACGAAGCGATCATCTCCCGCACCGTGGCCCAGAAGGGTCGCGCCCGCGCAACCGCCGGTGGACGCACGGTACCCATCTCCGTGCTGACCGAGATCTCTGGTGAGCTCATCACCCTCCACGGTCAGTCCGAGCAGCTGAGCCTCAAGGGCACCGCCCAGCAGAGGCAGCTCCTCGACAGCGCCGGGGGACCCGAACTCGAGGCTGTGGCGAAGAGGTACCGGGCAGCATTCGAGAACTGGCGCGAGACTGGCACCCGAGTCGCCCGCATCAAGGACAGCACCGCGGCCAGGCGGGAGAGGATCCTGTGGCTGAACGGCTGTCTGGAGGCCATCGACAAGGTCCGCCCGGTACCGGGCGAAGACGAAGCCCTGACCGCGCAGGCCGCGAAACTCGGCGCCGCGGCAGAGATCACCCAGGCTGTGGGCAACGCCCACGACCTTCTCCTCGGCAGCGAACTCGACGATGCCGGCGCCGCCGTCGACCACGTGCACCAGGCGATCAGCGCCCTGTCCGACGTCGATTCCGCGGATCCGGAACTGGCCCGAATCAAAGATGCCCTCTCCGACGCGGTTCTGCGCCTGTCCGATTCGGCCGGCGAACTCAGCTCGTATCTGACCGGATTCGATGAGCTGGGGGAGACCTCACTCGAGGAGACCGAAGCTCGGAGGGCCGAACTCGGATCACTGGCACCCTACGGGCAGGACGTGGCCGAAGTCCTCGACTTCGAAACACGGTCCGCTCAGGAGCTGGCGGAGCTCGAAGCCGACGACCGCGACCTCGGACGCCTCGACGCCGAAATGGACGAGGCACGAGAAGCCATGGAATCAGCCGGTCGTGCCCTGACCGAGATCAGGACCGCGACGGCCGAGTCGTTCTCTTCCGCCGTGAGCGCAGAATTGGCAGCCCTGTCGATGCCGAAGGCCCAGGTGACGTTCGAACTCACCGAACGAGAGCCGGCAGTCCACGGCTGCGACGATGTCCGCCTCACCTTCGCCCCGCACGATTCCTCTGCCGGAGACGACATCGGCAAGGTCGCCAGCGGCGGTGAGCTCTCGCGAGTGATGCTCGCCATCGAAGTCGTCCGTGCGGCAGGGGAGGCCATCCCCACCTACGTCTTCGACGAAGTCGACGCCGGAGTCGGGGGAAAGGCCGCCATCGAGATCGGACGACGATTGGCGAAACTGGCCCAGAACGCCCAAGTCATCGTCGTCACCCACCTGCCTCAGGTCGCGGCCTGGGCCGACACCCACGTCACCATCGTCAAGGACGACGACGCCGAGACCGTGAAGTCCGGGGTCAGGGAACTGGACGAAGACGAACGGGTCATCGAACTCTCACGGATGCTCGCCGGAATGGAGGATTCCTCCTCGGCGAAGGCCCATGCCGCCGAACTCCTCGACTCGGCACGGCAGGTCAAGACCGGCCAGACGGCGCTGACATGAGAGAATGGGCGAACCATGAAAGCGCGTAGAACCAGGGAGAAACCCCCAGTCCCGACCCGGTCCGGCCCGGCTCCCGCCAGGCTCGACCGACGGACGAAGGACCTCACGAAGCGTTTGAGCGCAGGCGACATCGCGGTCATCAAACACTCCGACATCGACCGGGTCTCCGCCGAGGCACTGGTGTCCTGCAAACCCACTGCCGTCATCAACGCTGACAAGTCGATCTCCGGTCGCTACCCCAACCTGGGGCCGGGAATCATCGTCGACGCCGGAATCCCCCTCCTCGACGCCACCGGCCCGGAGATCTTCGACTCAGTCGAGGAGAACGCCCAGATCAGCATCGTCGATGACACCGTGCTCCTCGGTGAGCAGGAGATCGCCACCGGCATCGTCCAGACCTCGGAGACGATCGGGAAGGACATGCACGAAGCCGAAGCCGGGATGAACTCCGTGCTCGTGGACTTCGTCGACAACACGATCGAATACATCCGCAAGGACTCCGACCTGCTCTCGGCCGAGCTCGTCGTCCCGGAGGTGGCCACGAAGTTCGAAGGCCGACACGCTCTCATCGTCGTCCGCGGCTACCACTACAAAGAGGACCTCGCGATCCTCGGCTCCTACATCAGGGAGTACCGTCCCCTTCTCGTCGGAGTCGACGGTGGTGCCGACGCCATCATCGAAGCCGGATACAAACCCGACATGATCGTCGGCGACATGGACTCCGTCTCCGACACTGCACTGACCTCCGGGGCCGAGATCGTCGTCCACGCCTACCGGGACGGAAACGCACCCGGAACCGAGCGCGTCCATTCCCTCGGCGTCGACTGCGTCGCCTTCGCCGCCTCGGGCACCAGTGAGGACATCGCGATGCTGCTGGCTGACGACAAGGGCGCAAGCCTGATCGTGGCTGTGGGCACACACGACACTGTGATGGAGTTCCTCGACAAGGGCCGCAAAGGCATGGCCTCGACATTCATCACGCGACTGCGGGTGGGCTCGAAGCTCATCGACGCCAAGGGCGTCTCCCTGCTGTACCGACAGCGGATCTCGAGCCTGCAGCTGAGCGTTCTGATCATCGCAGGCCTCGTCGCGCTCGGTGTGGCTCTGTTCGCGACCGCTGCCGGCCAGACCCTCATCGGCCTCATCGGAGCTCAACTCGACGGGGTCTTCGGATGGTTCGGCTCCCTGTTCGGCGGCGAGCCGGCTGCACCTTCAGAATCCGCCAGCATCATTCAAGGACTGACCAGTGATTGATTTCCGTTACCATCTTGTCTCCCTCGTCTCGGTGTTCCTCGCCCTGGCGGTGGGAATCGTCCTGGGCGCCGGACCGCTGAAGGAGCCGATCGGTGAGTCCCTGCAGAGCCAGGTCGACGCACTGCGTTCAGACCGCGATGACCTGCGCGCGAAGATCGATGCGGCCAGCGGCAACATCGACAAGCAGAACGAATTCGTGACCTCTGCAGCGCCCGAACTCATCGGCGACACGCTGAAGGGCGAGAACGTCAGCATCATCGGCGCTCCGCAGGCCGACCCCGAGCAGGTCGAAGAGGTCACCAACCGGATCAAGGAAGCCGGCGGCACGATCGGCGGCGATGTCTCATTCGTGGACAACACCCTGTCACTGGCAGACTCCGCTGACTTCCTCACGAGCCTGCGGGACAGCGTGCCGAACCTGCCCAAGGACGATTCGACTGCACTGCGAGCCGCGCTTGTCATAGCGCTGACCGGCAACGCCTCGATGCTCGAAGACAGCAAGAACCGGGAAGCCGCGGTGAAGAAGTCCTCCACGCTCTTCGACGCCTTCGTCGACGCGGGCCGACTGCGCACCGACACCGACCACAATCCGACGCAGCTCTTCGTCGTCGTCGACGATGAGAACTCGACGCTCGCCGAAGAGACCGAGCCCAGCCCCGAAGCCACCGATGACAAGGCCAACCGCACACTCATCACCGACTTCATCAATTCGCTGACCACGGAGTCGGAGTCTGTGGTCGTGGCCGGGGACGCCGGTTCGGCCCAGAACGGACTCGTGTCCATCCTCCGGACCGAGAAGTCGCGTGCCAGCACCGTCGACGGGCTCGGCCTGGGTGCTGGTGCGGTCATCACCGTCCGCGCACTTGCCGCCGGCGAAGCAGGGACTCACGGCCACTACGGCTTCGCCGAAGACGCCGAACAGATCATGCCGGGCAAGCCCGAGAAAAAGGACTGAGATGCTCCGCTCACTCATCAGTTCCACCGTCGCCGGCCTTGTGGGGTACACGGCGACCAAGGCGATTCTGTCCTCGAAGCTGCGCACCCACGAGAAAGTGGTGCGCACGAACCACGCAGGTCGTGACGTCTCGCTCGTCGAAGGCCCGGCTGTCTCTGCCGGACTGGTCGCCGGCAGCCTCCTCATCGAAGCCTCACGACAGCGCGCGGCGACCCTGCTGGTGACCACCGTCGCCGGTGGTCTGGGCGCGGTCGATGACTTCTGCGAATCCGGTGACTCGAAGGGCCTGCGCGGTCACCTCAACGCCCTGGCCCATGGCCAGATCACGACCGGAGGCATCAAGGTCATCGGCATTCCCCTGGCCTCGATCGCCGCTGCGACGATTCTGCGGACCGGGCGAAGCAGTCACGGGCTGCTCCCCTCGAGCCGAGCAGCCGCCGAGCAGACCTGGTTCGGCTCCACGATCGACGTCGTCGTCACCGGGGGAGTCATCGCCGGGAGCGCGAACCTGTTCAACCTGCTCGATCTGCGTCCCGGACGCGCCCTCAAGGCGGGCCTGCTGACACTGGCCTTCATGCCTCACTCCCACGGCCTGACCTGGGTACCCGGGGCGGCCATCGCCGGCGCCAGCGCGGCGGCCTGGCCAGATGACCTAGGCGGTGCTGTGATGCTCGGCGACACCGGCGCCAATGCCCTCGGTGCGGCACTGGGCACGATCCTGACCGAGAATTCGACAGCCACACAGCGTGCCCTGGTCCTGTCCGGTCTGGTCGGTCTCACCCTGCTGAGCGAAAAGGTCTCCTTCACCTCGATCATCGAATCCACCCCCGGGCTGCGTGAGATCGACGCCTTCGGTCGCGAGGTCGTGTGAGTAAGCTGGTTCGGGTCTTCGCCTCTGCGGCGCTGCTCGTCTCGGTCATCACCCTCTTCACCCGACTCGTCGGGTTCCTGCGCTGGCTGGTGTTCTCACCCGCGGTGGGTGCCGGCGCGGTCGGCAACGCCTACCAGACAGCGAACCTGGTCCCCAACATCCTCTTCGAGGTCGTCGCAGGTGGTGCCCTGGCAGGGGCCGTCATCCCTCTGCTCGCGATTCCGCTGGCGCGAGCGGACAAAGCGACAGCAGGACGGATCGCCTCGGCGCTGCTGACCTGGGCTGTGTCTGTGACACTGCCGCTGAGCATCCTTCTTGCCGTCTTCGCACACCCGATTGCACGGTTGCTGACCGGCACCAACACTGACGGGCCTGCACAACTTGAGGCCACTGCTGTCTTCCTGCTCATGTTCTCCCCACAGCTCGTTCTCTACGGCATCGGGGCGGTGCTCACCGGTGTGCTCCAGGCGCATCGAAAGTTCATATGGCCGGCCTTCGCACCGTTGCTGTCCAGCCTCGTCGTCATCGGCTCGTATATCGCGTACAGCAACGCCGGTGGATCCGATGGCACCTGGCAGACCCATATCGGTTGGTTGGGCTGGGGCACGACCATCGGCGTCGCCGCTCTCGCCCTGCCCCTGGCGCTGCCGATGCGCACCACAGGACTGCGCATCAGACCCACCTGGAGCTTCCCACCCGGAGTTGCTCGTCGGGCACTGCGGCTGGCCGGTGCAGGCATGGCGGCGCTGCTGGCACAGCAGGCCGCGATGCTTGTGACCATTCTCGTGTCGAACCATTCCGGCGGCACGGGCACTTTCGTTCTCTTCAGCTACATCAACGCCGTATATCTCCTGCCCTACGGCGTCCTTGCGGTGACAGTCGCCACGGTGATCTTCCCCGCCCTATCGTCCTGGGCCGGTCGGTCGAAGGATCCCGATGCCAGCGCCACGGATCGCGATGCGGCCGGAGTTGGACTGCGACGTCTGACCTCGACGACGACCGCACTGATCATCAGCATCGGCCTGCTGGGCACAGTCATCCTCATCAGTGCGGCAGGACCCCTGCAGACGTTCTTCACCGCGATCGATAAAGCAGGCGAAAGCGGAGACGCGCCTTTCGACTCGATGAGTCTGGCGATCATGGTCATGGCCCTCGCCGTGCCTGGCTGGTGCTTCGTGGCCTGGGGCACCCGAGTGTTCTACGCGCTGGAGCATTCGCGTCATTCAGCTGTGGCGACGACGACTGGCTGGGTACTAGTCATCGTCGGAATGCTGTTGGCGTTCCTGGTCACCAACGCCGAGGGCGACGACGGACTGACACTTGTCGCAATCTGCGTCGGCTATGCCATTGGCATGAGCGTCGCCGGAGGCTTCCTGCTGACCTCGATGAGGCGGGTGCTGGGTCCGACCGGGCTCCACAGAGTATTGCGCCGAGGACTGCAGTCATTGGCTGCTGCGGCTCTCGCCTCGGCAGTCGGTGCAGTCGCCTCCCATTGGTTGGCTGGGCCATTCGGCACCGGTGCACTGCCTTCGGTAGCCAACGGTGTGATCTCCGCACTCATCGGCTGCGTGGTCTTTGCCGCGATCGTCGTCCTCGACCGGGGATTCATCTCTGAGATACGGACGGTGCTCTCCACTCGCCGAGGCGGCCCTGACCTGGCAGAACAGACCGACCCCGCCGTACAGGCCGCCCAAGCAACCACCCCACCCCAGACCGCGTCTGGCACTGCTGCCGAGCGTGGCACTTCACCCGCGTCTGGCACTGCTGCCGAGCGAGATCCGGGCGCAGCGACAGAGAATGAGGATGAGAGATGAGAATCGTCTACGTGCTCGGAACATCGACCGGGGGAGTCGGCACCCATGTGCGAGCACTGGCCCGCGATGTCGCCGCCGCCGGCCACGAACTCGGAGTCATCGGACCTGCCTCCACCGATGAGCACTTCGGCTTCTCAGCCCTGCCTGGAGTCCGCTTCGCCGCACTCGACATGGGCACGGGAATCGGTGTCCGAGACGCCGCTCTGATCCTCCGACTGCGCGAACTCATCGCCGGCTTCGACGCCGACATCGTCCACGCCCACGGCTTCCGCGCCGGCTTCGTCGCCCTCCTTTCTGCTCGCACCATCCGACACAGCCCCCGCCTCATCATCAGCCTGCACAACCGGGCCAGCGGTCAGGGTCTGCGCGGGCGAGTCGAGACCGGCATCGAGACGCTGCTGGCCAAGGGGGCGGACCTGATTCTCGGTGCCAGTGCCGACCTTGTGGTCCGCTCACGGGAACTCGGTGCCCGCGATGCCCGGTTCCTGCCCGCCGCGGCCCCAGAGGTCCACGATGTCCCCGCCGCCGCCGCGGTCGCCACCCGTGCGGAACTGGCCGCGGAATTCGGCTTCGGTGAGGACGCCGTCATCGTGCTCTCCGTCGGGCGCATCGCCCCGCAGAAGAACTACCCGATGCTCGTGAGGGCACTGGGCCACCTCGGCGATGCCGGGCCCCGGGGACAGAAGTCAGAACAGAACCCGGATCAGGCCTCGGATCGGCGGACACCAGAACTCGTGTTCCTCATTGCGGGAGCCGCGGACCAGACCGTCCTCGCCGAAGTGCGAGGGCAGTACGAGGACCTCGCTGCCACCTCGGCGGTGCCGGCCCTGCATTTCCTCGGCCCCAGAGACGATATCGCCGCACTCAACGCGGCGGCCGATATCTACGTCCTCACCAGCGTCTGGGAAGCCCGTGCCCTCGTGCTGCAGGAAGCACTCATTTCGGGCCGAGCCATCATCGCCACCAGCACCGGTGGGTCACGCGAACTCGTCGGCGACGCGGGCCTTCTCATCAGCGATGATGACGACACAGCGCTGGCGGAGGCCATCGCTGAGCTGGCTTTCGACCCCGCTCGCCGGGCCGAGCTGGCCGCGCGCGCCCAGGCCCGAGGTGCCCAACTTCCCGATGAGAGGGAAGTGGCCAAAGAACTGATGAGCATATACACGGAACTCATGTCCGCCCAGGTAGGGTAGAAGCAGCGTCGATCAAATGAAGAGGATGAGGAAATGAGCGAATCCGGCGAGGTCCACCCACTCAGCGCAGACACGAGAATTCTGCATGTTCTCGCCGAAACCACGGGTCCCGTCGTTGAAGTGGCGAAGCTCGCAGTGCTCGGGCATCTGCGCGCCGGCTTCAAGGTTGCGGTCGCCGCCAACCGGTCGCTGCTGGGCACGTTCGGTGTCCCAGAAGAATTTGCCGACAACTTCCGTGAGATCGCGCTGGCGGCCAGACGGCGCTTCACCATGGCCGACCCCAGCACCGCGTTCACTCTGCACAAGTACTACCAGCACGTGGACATCGTCCACGCCCACGGTCTGCATGCCGCGACGCTCGCCGGTCTCGCCTTCACCGGCCTCCCCGCTCGACTGCACCCGAAGGTCGTCGCGACGATCGAGTCCTTCGACGCCGCCAATGTCATCGAGAAGACGGGCGCGGAGATCGTGGGCCGCACTGCGACCGCGATTCTGGGCACCACCGAACCGGTCGTCGACTACTTCGGGGAGAAGGTGCCCGTCGTCGAACGCGCGGAACTCGTCCACCCGGACATCGACTCCGACCTCACCGTCAGGGCCCCGCGTGCACAGGTGCGCAGGGAACTCGGCGTCGAAGAGGGCACCTGGATGGTCGCCAGCCCCATCGCCCTGCGCGACCACACGGCCCTGGCCACGGTCCTCGATGCCGCGGATCAGATCAACACGAAGCGGCCCGGCCGTCCCGTCGTCACGGTGCTCACCGGCACCGGCAAGGACCGGAACACGATTGAGTCCGCGTTCGCCGACCGCAACGTCATCGTCGCCCCGGCCGGTGACCTCGTCGATGTGGCGGCCGCCGCGGACGTCGTCATCGCCAGCGAGACCATGACCGGACTCAGCCACGAAGATCTCATGCAGCTGTCGAAGCCGGCAGTCTTCATCGGCAACCAGAGGCGCGCAGGCATCTGGGGTGCGGCGGCGCAGGCCGTGGCAGCCGACGACACGGACGCACTTCTGAGTGAGATCAATCATCTTCTCGATGATCCTGCCGGACGCGGATCACAGGCTGTGGCCGCGAAGAAGCGCGTCATCGACGTGAACAACGGGGCCGCGATCTCCGCGACCCTGCTTGATCTCTACGCCGAAGTCGCCGAATCGTCGGATTCGTCAGCCCGACTTTGATAGGATCAAATCCCGTGGTGAATCGAACTGGCCCAGGCGGCACAAATACGGCAAAGCACATCTTCGTCACGGGAGGCGTTGCCTCTTCGTTGGGCAAGGGACTGACGGCTTCGAGCCTCGGTCACCTGCTCACTCAGCGCGGACTCTCGGTAGCAATGCAGAAGCTGGATCCTTACCTCAATGTGGATCCGGGAACAATGAATCCCTTCCAGCACGGTGAGGTATTCGTCACCGAAGACGGTGCTGAGACCGACCTCGACATCGGTCATTACGAACGTTTCCTCGACGTCGATCTCGATGGTGCTGCCAATGTGACGACCGGGCAGGTCTACTCCTCGGTCATCGCCAAGGAACGTCGCGGGGCCTACCTCGGCGACACTGTTCAGGTCATCCCGCACATCACCGACGAGATCAAATCGCGGATGCGGGCCCAGGCCGAACGTCCCGTCGACGAGCGTCCCGATGTCATCATCACCGAAATCGGCGGGACCGTCGGTGACATCGAATCCCAGCCCTTCCTCGAAGCCGCACGTCAGGTCCGACACGATATCGGCCGAGACAACGTGTTCTTCATCCACGTCTCCCTCGTCCCGTACCTCGGGCCCTCGGGTGAGCTGAAGACGAAGCCGACGCAGCACTCTGTGGCGGCGCTGCGCTCGATCGGCATCCAGCCCGACGCGATCGTGCTGCGCTCCGACCGTGAGCTTCCGGATTCGATCCGCACGAAGATCGCCTCCTCGTGCGACGTGGAGTCCGACGCGGTCGTGTCCTGCGTCGACGCACCGAGCATCTACGACATCCCGAAGGTCCTCCATGATGGTGGCCTCGATGTCTACGTGATCCGTCGGCTCAACCTCCCCTTCCGCGACGTCGACTGGACGAAGTGGGACTGGGTACTCGAACGCGTCCACAACCCCGCACACCATGTGCGCATCGGCATCGTCGGCAAGTACATCGACCTCCCGGATGCCTACCTGTCGGTGACCGAGGCGCTGCGTGCCGGCGGATTCGCCAACGACGCCCGCGTCAAGATCGAGTGGATCCAGTCCGATGACTGCGACACCGTCGAAGGCGCGCGTGAGCGACTGTCCGGTCTCGACGCGGTCTGCGTGCCCGGCGGTTTCGGCATCCGCGGCATCGAGGGCAAACTCGGCGCACTCGAATACGCTCGCACCAACGGCATCCCGACCCTGGGCCTGTGCCTGGGTCTGCAGTGCATGGTCATCGAGTACGCCCGAAACGTGGCCGGAATCGACGAGGCCTCCTCCTCCGAGTTCGACCCCGACACGCAGGTCCCCGTCATTGCGACGATGGCCGAACAGCTCTCCATCGTCGAAGGCGAAGGAGATCTGGGCGGGACCATGCGTCTGGGCACCTATGAGGCGAAACTCGACGAAGGAAGCGTCGTCGCAGGAGTCTACGACTCGATGCTGATCACCGAACGCCACCGTCACCGCTACGAGGTCAACAACACCTACCGTGACGAACTGGCCAAGTCCGGTCTGCGGTTCTCCGGCACCTCACCCAGCGGTGAGCTCGTGGAATTCGTGGAGCTGCCGGAATCCGAGCACCCCTACTATGTGGCGACCCAGGCTCACCCCGAACTGAAGTCACGCCCGACCAAGCCCCATCCGCTGTTCGCAGGACTCGTGGCAGCGGCTCTGAAGGCGAAGAAGTAGGCAGGACTCCAGTGAGCGATCTGCGCGACGAGGCCTACACGCCGGCCATCACCGCCTCCGACGTGGTCTACCACGGAGCGGTGTGGAATATTCGGCGAGAGACCTTCGACCTGCCCGAAGCAACCGGGCTGGTTCGAGACATGATGGCTCACACCGGAGCTGTGGCCATCGCGTGTGTCGATGAGCAGGAGCGGATCCTGCTCATCCAGCAGTACCGCCATCCCGTTCGGGCCAGGCTCTGGGAAGTCCCCGCCGGTCTCCTCGATGTGCCCGGTGAGAGCCCCTTCTCCGCCGCGCAGCGTGAACTGGCGGAGGAAGCTGACCTGCGGGCGGCACGCTGGGAGACCCTCACGGACTCCTGCCTGACACCCGGGGGCAGCAGCGAATCGATCCGGCTCTATTTGGCCAGGGACTTCGAGCTCATCGCAGACGAGGACCGGCACGAACGCGCCGAAGAGGAAGCCGGCTTCAAATTCCGATGGGCCGGCCTCGATGAGGCCCTCGACGCGGTGAGCGCGGGCGAGATCACGAACTCGATCGCGCAGCTCGCGATTCTGCAGGTCGCTCGCATCCTGCGCGCCGAAGCCGAGGGTCAGCCCACCGGGACTCGCAGCGTCGACGCGCCGCGCCGACTCGTTGACGGTCGTGACGACAATGCCGGCGGTGCACAGTCTCACGCCGACACTGCCACGGGCACAGACACTTCCACAGGCACAGACGCCACGGGCGGCTCAGACCGACCACGGGTCTGAGGGCGGACCCGTGGCCCGGCACGGTGCCGAACTGCTCCCGGAGCTGCCGCAGTCCCTGACCCGCGCGTTCGAAACATACCTGAACTCCCTGCGGTTCGAACGCGGACTCTCACGCAACTCCATCGACGCCTACGCCCGTGACCTTGCCAGATACGGAACCTGGCTGAACACGGAGGGGATCGGCCGCCTCGGCGAGGTGACTCGGACACATGTCGAAGCCTTCGCTCTGCATCTGCTCGATGAGAGCCTGGCGCCGCGGACCCGTGCCCGAGCACTCGTCGCAGTCCGGCGTTTCCACGGATTCGCCCTCGGCGAGGGACTGGCTCAGACGGATCCGGCTGCCGACGTCAGCCCACCCCAGGAAGGTCTGCGCCTGCCCAAGGCCCTGTCGCTGGACGATATCGAGGCGATGCTGGCCACGACAGGCGGAGAGGAGCCCCCGCAGATACGGGCGGCGGCGCTGCTGGAGCTGCTCTACGCAACGGGCGCACGGATCTCCGAGGCCGTTGGGATCGATCTCGACGATCTGGATCTCGAAACCAGCCTCGTACGCCTCTACGGCAAGGGCGGGAAGGAGCGGATCGTGCCCTTCGGCGCCCACGCCTCTCAGGCTCTGGGCGCCTGGGTAGCACGGACGCGGCCGAGCATGGCGGCGAAGGCCAGAGCATCAGCACCGGCCGGTGCCCTGTTCCTCAACGCGCGCGGGACTCGCCTGTCGCGTCAGACCGCGTGGCAGATCGTCAAGGACGCCGGGGAACTGGCAGGGCTCGATGCCGAGGTCTCTCCCCACACGTTCCGGCACTCCTTCGCGACACACCTGCTCGAAGGCGGGGCGGACATCCGTGTCGTCCAGGAACTGCTCGGACACGCGTCAGTGACCACCACGCAGATCTACACCAAGGTGTCGGAGGAAACATTGCGGGAAGTGTACGCGACCTCGCACCCCCGGGCACGGTAGGGTTGGAGCCAAGAGCAACGAAAGGTGGCCATCCGAGTGATGAATACGCAACAGGCGTTGGATATTCCCAAGTCGAAATCCACTGACCCTCAGCAGCAGGACTTCGACGAACCAGCACCGCTGGACACTCATGGGCCCGCCCGCATCATCGCGATGGTCAACCAGAAGGGCGGCGTCGGCAAGACAACGTCGTCGATCAACCTCGGTGCCTCTCTTGCCGCCTACGGCCGCAAAATGCTCCTCGTCGACTTCGACCCGCAGGGTGCGCTGTCGGTGGGTCTGGGCATCAACCCCTACGACCTTGACATCAGCGTCTACAACCTGCTGATGAATTCGCGCCTGGATCCCCACGAGGTCATCGTCGGCACGGATTTCGACAACATCGACATCCTCCCGGCCAACATCGACCTCTCCGCCGCCGAAGTCCAGCTCGTGGGCGAGGTGGCCCGAGAGCAGATCCTCTCACGCGTGCTGGCCAAGGTCGCCGACGAATACGATGTCATCCTCATCGACTGCCAACCCTCCCTGGGCCTGCTGACCGTCAATGCTCTGACCGCGTCACACGGCGTCATCATCCCACTCGAGACCGAGTTCTTCGCCCTGCGCGGTGTCGCACTGCTGGTGGAGACCATCGAGAAGATCCAGGACCGACTCAATCCCTCCCTGGTCGTCGACGGCATCTTGGCCACGATGTTCGACTCGCGCACCCTGCACTCGAAAGAGGTCATGTCGCGTGTCACGGAGGCCTTCGACGACAGGGTCTTCGACACGGTCATCAACCGCACCGTGAAATTCCCGGATGCCTCTGTCGCGGCCGAACCGATCACGAGCTTCGCACCCAAGCACGCCGGCTCGGAGGCCTACCGTCGCCTGGCCAGGGAGCTCATCGCCCGCGGAGGCGCGCCCTGACCGAGACCGTCAGTGAAGGGTTCCAGGTTGAGCTGGAGAACTTCTCCGGTCCCTTCGACCTGCTCCTCGGCCTGATCTCCAAGCGCCGTCTTGACGTCACAGAGATCGCCCTCGCCGAGGTGACCGATGAGTTCATCGCGTACACGACGGATCTGAGCGAGCGAGCCGGTGCCAAAGCCGGTTCCAGCCTGGCCGAGATCTCCCAGTTCCTGCTCGTGGCTGCGACTCTCCTCGACCTCAAGACAGCGCGTCTGCTGCCCAATGAGGACGGCGAAGAGGAACTCGATCTCGAACTCCTCGAGGCCCGCGACCTTCTGTTCGCCCGGCTCCTGCAGTACCGGGCCTATAAGTCCGTGAGCAGGTTCTTCGCCGATGCCATGGCGGCGGGATCGGTCAGGGCACCACGCAGCGTCGGGCTCGAACCCGAGTTCCAGGACGTGCTGCCGCCGCTCGAGATCCACATCGGTCCCGGTGAGCTGGCGGGCCTCTATGCCACCGTACTCCAACGCGACCACACACCCCCGAGCGTCGCGGTCGACCACATCCACCTTCCTCTTGTCAGCGTCTCCGAGCAGCGCGGGCACATCCTCGGACTGCTGCGGGCCGGGGACCTCGATTTCCAGAGACTCCTCGACACTGCTGAGAACACGTTGGTCGTCGTGGCGCGGTTCTTGGCGCTGCTCGAACTGTTCAAGGTCGGTCTCTGCGACTTCTCGCAGGAAGAGCCGCTGGGGCCGCTGCTCATCTCCCGCACCGGCTCCACCGATGACGGGGTCGATCTGCGCACTGAGGGGGAGTGGGGTGCTGACGACGAGCGCGATGACGGGACCGTCGAGGGGGACTCGGGAGCCGTCGAGGGGGACACGGGAGCCATCGAGGGGGATGACGGTGTCGTCGAGGAATACGACGGCGCCCCCGCGCAGACAACCGACGAGGAAGAGGGATCGCCATGATCGACGATGAGATTCTGGCCGGAATCGAGGCCGTCCTCATGATCAGCGACTCCGCGGTCTCAGCGGACGAGCTGGCCACCGCCCTCGGACTCGACGAGGACACTGTTGCCGACGCCATCGCCGAACTCACAGCCGACTACGACGGTGGGAACGGCAATCGACAGCGCGGGTTCGAGATCCGTCTGGTCGCTGGAGGCTTCCGCATCTTCTCCCGCGGCGATTATCACGAGATCGTCAAGGACTTCCTCACCTCGGGACAGAGCGCGAAACTGTCCCAGGCCGCACTCGAGACCCTCGCCGTGATCGCCTACCGCCAGCCGATCTCCAGACCGCGCATCGCCGCCATCCGCGGAGTCAGCGTCGACGGCGTCATCCGCACCCTCCTCCTGCGCGGACTCATCGTCGAAGCGGGGAAGGAAGCGACCACCTCGGCGCTGCTCTACACCACCACCCACCAGTTCCTCGACGCACTCGGAATGAACAGCATCGACGACCTGCCGGAGATTGCTCCGTATCTGCCGGAGGATGCAGATGTCGCCGAACTGGGTGCCGACAACTCTGAGGTTCTGGCCTCTGTCGAGGGCGAGATGGCCGATCTCGACGAGGAGATGTCACGAGTTGACGATTGATTTGAGAGAATGGAGTTTATGAGTCCCTACCGTGATCCCCGAGCGCCAGGCGGGCGCAACAATCGTCCGACCCGAAAACAGCGATCCAGCACCTCCTCACGAGGCTCTCAGCGGTCGCAGTCAGGCACGGGCGAGAAGTCGGATGCCCATGTCAGCGGGGGTGTGAGACTGCAGAAGATCCTCGCCGAGGCAGGCCTGGGCTCACGTCGGGCATGTGAGCAGCTCATCCTCGATGGACGGGTCGAAGTCGATGGCTCCCTGGTGACCGAGCTGGGCACCCGAATCGACCCCGAGACGCAGTCTGTGCACGTGGACACAATGAGAATTTCGACACAGACCAAAAAGGTCTACCTTGTTCTCAACAAGCCTGCAGGCGTCGTGTCGACGATGAGCGATCCGGATGGTCGGCCCTGTTTGGCCGACTACGTCGGCAACCGCGTCGAGCGTCTCTTCCACGTCGGACGGCTCGATACCGAGACCGAGGGGCTCATCCTCCTGACCAACGACGGAGAGCTGAGTAATCGCCTCGCCCACCCGCGCTACGAGATCCCGAAGACGTATCTGGCTCAGGTCAGGGGACAGCTGGCCAAGGACGCGAGCTCTCGCCTCAAGGCCGGCATCGACCTCGAGGACGGCTTCGTCAAGGTCGACGGGTTCAAACTCGTGGATTCGACACCTGGAAAGTCCGTGGTCGAGCTGACCCTGCATTCGGGCCGGAACCGCGTCGTGCGCCGACTGCTCAAAGAGATCGGCAACCCGGTCGAACGACTCGTGCGGACGCGGTTCGGTTCGATCACCCTGGACGAGCAGAAACAGGGCAAGATCCGCCCGCTGCGCTCGGACGAGATCGGCGAACTCTTCGAGGCCGTCGGCTTGTGAGAATCCACATCATCGGCACCGGTCTGCTGGGCGCAAGCCTCGGACTGGCGCTGAGCGCACAGAACTACCAGGTCAGCCTCGAAGACACCTCACCGACCGCGCAGCAGCTGGCGGCCGACCTGGGGGCGGGGCGGGTGCTGAACACCACCTCGGCGGGCGATGCACCAAACGAGCGGGCAATCGATGAGGAACCACAGATCGTCGTCGTCGCCACCCCACCCGATGTCGCTGCCCCAACCATTGCGGCAGCGTTGTCGACCTACTCGAACGCCACGGTCACGGACGTTGCAAGCGTCAAGACACGGCTGCTCGAATCGGTGCGTGAACTGGTTGCGCCCTCAGACCTCGACCGTTACATCGGGTGCCACCCGATGGCCGGACGGGAGAAGTCGGGAGCGATCGCCGCACGCTCCGATCTGTTCACGGCCCGACCATGGGTGATCTGCTCGGACGAGGACACACCGCGCAGCCGCCTCGGCGAGGTCGTGACTGTGGCAGAAGCCACCGGTGCCTCGGTCATCCACCTCGATCCGCGCATCCACGATGCTGCGGTCGCGAAGGTCTCCCACGTGCCGCAGGTCATCGCTTCGCTGGTCGCCTCTCAGCTGCGTCATGCGCCGCTGGACGAGGTCGCACTGGCAGGGCAGGGGCTGAGAGACGTGACGCGGATCGCCGCTTCGGATCCTCGCCTGTGGACGCAGATCCTGGCCGGCAACTCCGAGGAGGTCCGGTCCGTGCTGCTGGATCTTCGGACCGAACTCGACGAGGTCATCACAGCCTTGGAACTGGGGCCGGGATCAACCGGTGCGCTGGCGAAGGCCATCGCGTTGGGAAACGAAGGTCACGATCGGATCCCGGGCAAGCACGGACAGGCTCCGACCAAATATGCTGTAGTCACGATCCTGGTTCCTGACACCCCGGGGACCCTGGCCATACTGTTCAAGGACATCGGCGACCTGAACATCAACGTCGAGGATTTCCGGATGGACCACGCGCCGGGCCAGAAACTCGGAATCGTCGATGTCTCGGTGGTGCCGGCCACCCAGCAGGAACTTGAAATCGGTTTGTTGTCGAAGGGATGGCAGATTCCCGAATCCGCCATCGAGAAAGAGGGAATTGCATGAGCGTCGTCGCGATTGACGGACCAAGCGGGGTCGGCAAGTCGAGCACCGCGAAGGAAACGGCCCGCCGATTGGGCTACCGCTACCTCGACACGGGCGCGATGTACCGTGCTGTGGCCTGGCTTTGCCTCAACCGGGGCGTGAGCGACCCGGTCGACGTCCTCGAACAGGTGCGAGGGGTCGATCTGGAGATCTCGACCGACCCGGACGAGTTCTTCGTCTCCGTCGATGGATTGGACGTCAGCGAAGAGATTCGTGAGCCCGAGGTGTCCGAGAACGTGCAGACCGTGTCCGCCGTCGTCGACGCCCGCGAAGAGCTCATCGACATGCAGCGCACCGTCATCGCCGCGGCACCTGAGGGAATCGTCGTCGAGGGCCGTGACATCACGACCGTCGTCGCTCCAGATGCCCAGGTCCGCATCCTCATGACCGCCCGTGACGAGGTTCGCGTGGCCCGTCGGGCCAAGGAACTCCACGGAAACGCCGATGCCGAGACCCTCGCCGCCACCCAATCGCAGGTCACCGGCCGTGACGCCAAGGACTCTGCGACGACAAGCTTCCTGGAAGCCTCCGAAGGCGTCTACACACTCGATACCAGTGACATCGATTTCGACCAGGTGGTCGAGACGGTGCTGAAACTGGTGAAGGACTCACAATGACTGATTCAGAATTCCATGAAAACCCGGATGAGCATCTGGCCGACCGTCTCGAGAGCATCAGCGACGAGGAGGCCGAGAAGAGGGCGACAGCTCTCGAAGCCGGTCTCGAAGGCTACGATCTTGAGGACGAGGATCGGGCGCTGCTCGACGCCTACGGCTTCGAATTCGAAGCCGAGGAAGCCCGCGGCGCCGATCCTGTCCTGGCCGTCGTCGGTCGGCCCAACGTGGGCAAGTCGACCCTGGTCAACAGGATTCTCGGTCGCCGTGAAGCCGTGGTCGAAGACGTTCCCGGAGTCACCCGTGACCGGGTGAGCTATCGGGCGGAATGGAACACGAAGGAATTCACCCTCGTCGACACCGGCGGATGGGACTCGGATTCCAAGGGCATGGCCTCCCGCATTGCGATCCAGTCCGAAGTCGCCGTCGACATGGCCGATGCCGTGATCCTCGTCGTGGATGCGACGACGGGGCCCACCTCGACCGATGAGATGGTCGTGCAGATGCTGCGGAAGAAGAAGAAGCCGGTCCTCCTCGCCGCGAACAAGGTCGACGACGAACGCGGTGAACTCATGGCCGCCGAACTCTGGGGCCTGGGACTCGGCCAACCGTGGACAGTCTCCGGACTCCACGGTCGCGGGGTCGCCGACCTCCTCGACGAGGTGCTCGGCATCCTGCCCGAGGTCTCGGCCGTCGAAACCCGGATCGCAGAAGGCGGGCCCCGCCGAATTGCCCTGGTGGGCCGACCGAACGTCGGTAAGTCCTCCCTGCTCAATCAGCTGATCGGCTCCGATCGTGTGCTCGTTGACAATGTCGCGGGCACAACGCGTGACCCGGTTGACGAGCTCATCGAACTCGGCGACAAGCAGTGGAGATTCGTCGACACCGCCGGAATCCGCCGCCGTGCTCATCAGGCCAGCGGCGCCGACTTCTACGCGGCTCTGCGCACACAGACGGCACTGGAACGCGCCGAGCTGGCTCTGGTCCTCCTCGAGGTCCAAGAACCGTTGAGCGAGCAGGACGTTCGCATCGTCACAACGGCGGCCGAAGCCGGTCGTGCCGTGGTGCTGGCGTTCAACAAATGGGATCTGCTCGATGACGAACGTCGCTTCTACCTCGAGCGCGAGATCGAACGGGACCTGGCACATGTCTCCTGGGCACCGCGAGTGAATATCTCGGCGAAGACGGGGCGCCATGCCGACAAGCTCGTCCCGGCGATGGAGACCGCGCTCGAGGGCTGGGACACGCGTATTCCCACAGGGCGACTCAACGCCTTCCTCGGGGAACTGGTTGCCGCGAACCCCCACCCGGTGCGCGGCGGCAAGCAGCCACGGATCCTGTTCGGCACCCAGGCCCAGAACCGTCCGCCGAAATTCGTGCTCTTCACCTCCGGATTCCTCGATCCGGGGTATCGTCGTTTCATCATCAGGCGTCTGCGAGAGACGTTCGGGTTCAAGGGAACCCCCATCGAGGTGTCGATGCGGATCAGGGAGAAACGGAAGCGACGCTGAGTGAGCGATGACGGTCAGATCCACGAGCAGCCGCAGGAGCTGACTCGACAGCAGCGCCCCTGGCACGCGAGCCAGCCTGCCAGGGTGCTCGTCGTTGCACTGACTCTTGCTGGTCTGGCCTATGCTCTGATGTTCTTCAAAGGACTTCAGGACATCGTTGCTCCGGTGTTCCTGGCACTCAACTTCTATATCGTCGTCTATCCGGTGCAGAGGTATCTGACCAGGCTGAAGGTCCCTCGAGCAATCGGCGCCTGTGTCTCGGTGATCCTCGTGCTGGTGATGATATTCGGCTTCTTCGGGCTGACAGCGTGGTCTGTCGCCGAACTCGTCATCCTCATTCCCAGCTACGGCGACCAATTGGTCGCAACCTACCAGAACGCCTTGGCATTCCTGTCCGACATCGGTGTCACATCCTCGGTGCTCGAGCAGCAGTTCCAGCAGTTCGACGTCCGATCGATCATCGATGCCGTCTACCCGCTGGTGACCAACGTCTCAATGGTCGCGGGTCTGCTCACCACTGTGGTGATGGCAGTGTTCTTCGTGGCCATGGATTCCATGGGCATCGATAGGCGCATGCTGATGCTCTTCGACGCCAAACCCTCGCTGTCGGCCTCGCTGGGAGACTTCGCCAGCGGCGTCCGACGCTATTGGATCGTGGCGACGATCTTCGGCCTCATCGTTGCCTTCCTCGACGTGATCGCCTTGATGATCATCGATGTGCCGCTGATCTGGGTGTGGGGTGTGCTCGCGTTCCTGACGAACTATATTCCGAACATCGGTTTCGTCATCGGCCTCATCCCTCCGGCACTGCTCGCGCTCGTCGATGGAGGGTGGCAGTCCGCCCTCTGGGTCGTCATCGCCTACAGCGTGCTCAACTTCATCATCCAATCGATCATCCAACCGAAGTTCACAGGTGAGTCGGTCGGGGTCACGCCCTTGGTGTCCTTCCTCTCGCTGCTGTTCTGGGTCTGGGTGCTGGGATGGCTCGGTGCGCTCCTTGCGCTGCCTGCGACACTGCTGTTGAAGGCCCTGCTCGTCGATGCGGACCCGAAGGCGAAATGGGTGAACATTCTCCTCGCCTCGGATCCCGAGACTGCGAATGCGCCGGTGAATGAGCCGATGGTGTCTCCGGCGCGGACGCCGTCGGAGACACCATCGGGGACATCGTCGGCGGAGACTCCGGCGACAGCTCCAGCAGAGGTCGCCCATGACTCATCTGCGGCGACGGAAGGTGAGGCGACTTCTGCAGCGACTGCCGAGGCAGAGACCTCTGCGGCGACTGCAGACAGGCCACTTATGACAAGTCCGGACGAGTCTTCGACGAACTGACGCGATCAGTCGGCGGGAAAGGCTCATGTGGGGCGGCAGGTGAAGCCCAGGGGCGTCGGCGGGAGAACCGTCAGGACGGTGGGCCGGAGAGATATCAGGCCGATGGGCGAAGATTTGTCCGACTGACTATGCCATGCCTCTCGCCCCGCGTGCTGTGAGTGGTTAGCATGAAGTATGGCGACGCTACTGAATATTCATCCTGAGAACCCACAAAGCCGAATGATCGAGAAAGCCGTGCAGACTCTGCGGGATGGCGGACTGATCGCCTACCCCACAGACTCGTGCTATGCGCTGGGATGCGCATTGGACAACAAGGCGGGGATCGATCGGATCACCCGAATCAGACAGCTGGATTCGAAACATCACTTCACTCTGATGTGCCGCGACTTCGCACAATTGGGACAGTTCGTCATCGTCGACAATTCCGATTTCAGGGTCATGAAGTCGATGACCCCTGGTCCCTACACATTCATCATGAAGGCGACGAAGGAAGTCCCACGTCGAATGATGCACCCCAAAAAGCACTCGGTCGGTGCACGGATCCCGCAGAACGTGACAGCTCTGGCTCTCGTTGAAGCGATGGGCGAGCCCATTCTGTCATCGACCCTGCTGCTGCCCGGTGCCGAGGACCCGCTGACCCAGGCCGATGATGTCATCGATCAGCTCGGACACGACGTGGACGTCGTCATCGAGTCTGGAGTCCCAGGAATCGTGCCCACCTCGGTCGTCGACTTCACCGGTCGGGACCCGGAGGTCGCACGGGTCGGGGCCGGTGACGTGTCACGATTCGAATGAGCGTCAGTGGTGCCTCGTCCTTGCCGAGGCACCCACTCGCCGATGCGCACGGAACGTTCACAACCCCAAATAGGCTGCCTGCACCTGGGGATTGTCCAGCAGCTTGTCGGCGTCATCGGCGAGGACCACACGTCCTTCGGCCAGCACATACCCGCGATGAGCGATAGACAGTGAGGCTTTCGCATTCTGCTCACTGAGCAGCACGCCGATCCCGTTCCTGTTGATCTGTGCAATCGACTCGAGCACCTGGTCGACGACCAGTGGTGCCAACCCCATGGAAGGTTCGTCCAGGATCAGCAGGCTCGGATCCGACATCAGCGCACGACCGATCGCCACCATCTGCTGCTGTCCCCCTGACAGTGAGCCTGCGGGGTGTGCCGCCTTCTCCTTCAGGATGGGAAACAGGTCGTGCACTTCATGCAGAATCTCCTCGGTGCGGATCCGGTTCCGGTGCGGATAGGTGCCCAAACGCAGATTCTTCTCCACCGACATCTTTCCGAACAGATGCCGTCCTTCGGGGCACTGCGCGATGCCGCGCTTGACGATGGCGTTCGCCCGCGTCCGCTGGATCGTCTGACCGTTGTATTCGATCGTTCCCGAACGAGTTCGCAGCAGTCCGCTGATGGTTTTGAACAGTGTGGTTTTGCCAGAGCCGTTCGCTCCGAGGATCACCGTCAGTTCACCGGGTCGGGCCGAGATGCTCACCCCATGCAGCACGTCAGTCGCGTCATAGCCGACGCTTATGTTCTCCAACGAGAGCATCAGTTCTCCTCATCCTTGGTCGTCCCCAGGTAGGCACGGATCACGTCCGGATTGCTCTGGATCTCCGCAGGGGAGCCGATCGCCAGTTTCTGACCGTGATCGAGGACCAGAATCGTGTCCGCCAGCCCCATGATCATCGACATCTTGTGTTCGACCAGCAGGACGGAGACCCCGCGACTGGGCAGAGACCGAATGAGGTTGCCGAAGTCCGTGGTCTCTTCCTCGGGGATGCCACCGGCCGGCTCATCGAGGAGCATCAGCTCCGGTTCGGTCGCCAAGGCCATGGCGACAGCTGTGCGCTTCTGCACTTCCTGAGGCACATTGGATGCAAGATCATGCCGGAATTCGGCAACGCCGCAGAACTCGAGCGCCTCGAGCGCCTTGTCGTGGTTGAGCGCGGACTCGCGTCGGTGTCGTGGAGTGTGGAAGATGGCATCGAACACAGTGGATTTAGAGCGGACGATGCGTCCGGCCAGGACGTTTTCCAACAGCGTCGAATCGTCGAAGAGGTGTGTCGTCTGAAAGGTGCGCGCGATTCCTCCGTTGACCGAGTTGTGCGGAGACGACTGGGTGATATCACGACCGTTGAAGGCTACGCTGCCCGCAGTGGGGCGGTAGAACCCATGAATCAGGTTGAACAGCGTTGACTTCCCGGCACCGTTGGGGCCGATCACCGCGGTGACCTGTCCTGCCTGCACATCGAGGTCGATATTCTTGACGGCATCGAGCCCGCCGAAGCGTTTCCCGAGCCCGCGGATTTCGAGCAGCATCAGTTCTTCTCCTCGGTGGTGGTGACGTTGTCGGCGGACGTACCCGTGCGGGCGGAAGCCTCCGGGCCTGTGGAGTCGTGCGGCCGGGAGGAAGCGTTTGCACCGACCGAGCCGATGCGTCGCTGTCGAGCTCGCTTGTCGACGAATCCTCCCAGGTACCCCACGATTCCCCGAGGCGCGAAGATCACGAGCGCAATGATGATGGGACCGAGGACGATGAACCGATAAGCCTGGAAGTCCTGGAAGAATTCGAACAGGAACGTCACAATCATGGTGCCCACCAAGGGTCCGGCAACCGTGCCCATTCCGCCGACCAGGATGAACATCAGGAACTCGAAGGTCTTGTCCACGGTCGCGGCATCGGGGCCGATGAAACCGACGACTGAGGCATAGAGTCCACCGCCGATGCCCCCGAAGAAGGCTGATGCGGCGAAGGCCAGCTGCTTGCTCAGCCCCACATTGACGCCGATTGCGTCGGCAAGGTCTTCGCTGGTTCGAATCGTCAGCAGTGTGCGCCCGACACTTGAGCGACGAATCGCGTAGGTGATGTAGACGCAGATCAGCAGGATGGCGAAGACGAGGTAGAACATCGCCGTCGGATTGCTGAAGTCGACGAGGTCACCCGCCGCGGGGAACTTCACATTGTTGACCCCGGAGTGGGCGTGTGTGACTGCCTCCCAACGGCTGATGGTCAGGTAGATGATGAAGCCGATGGCCATGGTGAAGATGGCGAAGTACTCGTCCTTCGTGCGCAGTGCGATCAGTCCGGACAGGTATCCGATGGCAGAGGTGCCGACCACGCCGACAAGGAAAGCCTGCCAGAACGACCAGTCGAAATCGGTCGTCAGCAGACCGACCGCGTATGCTCCGATGCCGAAGAAGCCGCCTTGAGCCAGAGACAGCTGTCCTGTGAAGCCGAGGATGATGTTCATCCCGTAGACGGCGATCGTCGAACACAGACCGACGGTGATGACTCGCATGATGTAGGCCTCATCGCCGAAGGCGATTGGAGTCAGGGCGACGACGAGCAGCACGGCCAAGGTTCCGAGGATGCGGGGGTTCTTCAGCCCGTTCATCGTTGCACCGCCTTCGCAAACAGGCCTGTGGGTCTGATCGCCAGTACCGCCACCAGTACGACGAAAGCCACGGCCTCGCCGACGGCCGAAGAGATGTATGTCGCGGTCATCGTCTCCGCGATCGCAAGCGCGAAGCTGCCGACGATGGCCCCCGGCAATGATCCGAGTCCGCCGAGGATGATGATCGCGAACACTTTGAGGTTGAGCGAATCGCCCATGGTGGGCGACAGCAGGTTGATGGGGGCCACCAGCCCGGCGGCGATGGTGACCAGAAGCGCCGATAGGCCCACTGTGAGCATTGAGACCATAGCGGGGTTGATTCCGACCAAGGCTGCCCCGGTCCGGTCCTGCTCGATGGCTTCGATCGTCTGACCGTGAATCGAGCGTTTGATGAACCATGTCAGCAGAGCGAGCACAACGACCGCAGTCACAATGATCACGATGCGCTGCGCAGAGATCTCTGCGTCCAGAATATGCAGGCTTCCGGAGATCGGTGTCTCCATCCGCCTGAAATCAGCACCCCAGATCGCCTGCGCGACAGACTGGAAGAAGAACATGGCGCCGATGGCTGCAATCATGTGATGGGTGTGCGGAGCATTGCGCAGAGGGTGGAAGACCAGGCGTTCAAGCAGCACACCGAGGACGAAAAGGATGAGCGCAGCAATGCCGATGGCAGCCACATAGGGAACGCCGACCGTGGTCAGGAAGAAGTACGTGACGTAAGCGCCGAGCATGTACAGCGCACCGTGCGCAAGGTTGGGAATGCGCAGGACGCCGAAGACCAAGGTCAGACCGATTGCAGCAAGGCAGTAGACGCCGCCGAGCGCAACACCGTTGAAGAGCTGTTGGGTGAAAAGTGTCATGAAGCGAATCCTCACAGGACGTCAGACGGCGCGACAGCGAGGTATGAAGCTCATACCCCGCTGTGGGCAGCGCCGACAATGGTGACTACTTGGCGTCGGAAACCTGGTCGACGGGCACCTTCGTGTACTTCTCGTCCTCGTTGAGGTAGGTCACTTCCAGCTCCGGATTCATCAGGTGGCCCTGATCCGTGATCGTGGTCGGGAAGCCGTTGACCTTGTATTTGTCGTCGACCTTGCTCAGTGCGTCCGGCACCGCCGCCCGAATCTTCTCGGGATCACTGGTGGTTCCTGCAACTTCCATGGCTTTGGCGATGACGGCCATGCTCTGGTAGTTCAGCGCAGTCTCACTGGTTGCCACCTTGTCCTCACCGGCGGCTTCGGCGTACTTCTTCAGGAAGTCCTTGTTGCCGGGGTCATCGTATTCCTTGACCGGAAGAACACCGATGGAGTTCGTCAGGTTCTTCAGTTTGGTCACTGTTGCCATCTCGTCGAGCTTGGCCTGGTCCATCACGAGGAAGCTGCCCTCGAAGCCCTGCTTCCGTGCCTGCTCCATGATCAGCGCGGTCGGCTGTGAAGGGCCGCCGACGAAGATGGTGTCCGGCTTCTCAGCGAGAGCCTTCGAGACCGGCCCGGCGAAGTCCGACACTGTGGCGTAATTGATGCTGTTGTCGGCACCGATTTCGCCGTCGGCCTTCTTCCACTCATCAGTGATCGCCTTCGTCCACTGCTGACCGTATTCGCTCTCTGTGCCGAGCAGAGCCAACTTCTTGCCGCCATGCTTCATGCCCTGTTCGGTGTACGGCTTGGCATACGACTCGAAGTTGGGTGGGATCATCATCGTCAGCGCATTGCCGGCCTGCATGATTGCCGGATCCGAGGTGTAGGCGGAGATCATGAACTTGGATCGTCCGTCGTTGATCTGCTGGATCGCTTTGATCGCGCCAGCATTGGGGGAGACGACGACGGGGGCCTTGTCCTGATCTGCCAATCGCTGCGCATTGCTGGCAGCGGTGGAGGGAGCGTACTTGTCATCGAGGGACTTGAGCTCGATGGTGATCTTCTTGCCGTCGACTTCGAGCCCGTCCTCGTTGAGATCGTCGACAGCCATCTGAAGACCTGTCTGGACGTTCTCTCCGTAGGCCGCGCCGCCGCCGCTGAGCGGACCGGTATAGCCGATGACGACGGAGTCGCCGCCGGAGTCACCGCTTCCGCCGCCTCCCCCACAGGCACCCAGTGTCAGGGCGAATGTGCTGATGACGGCCGCCGCAAGCACGGGCGGCTGACCCTTCGCGGAATTGAGGTCATCTTTTCTCCTTTGAAAAGTGAGGCGGAGCAACAGCGCTCCTCAAGGTTGTCGGGAAGCCGAAGCGAAACCCGAAGCCAATCTGAACGAATATTCGATTGAGGCTTAGGAAGGAACTTATCCATCATCAAATGTGATGTCAATCTCATACAGCAGATCACTTGCATTTCGTTGTGCGCGCAGTTTGCAACGGCATTGACCGACTGGTTGGCTGGGCCGGGCGCAGCCGAGCGGGGGCTTGGGTCATGATTTCTGAGCAAACAATCGTTCAGTGATATTTGTGGTCTAAGCTGGAGACTGCGAGGAGTGAGATGCAGGTCACGCTCGTCGCGACCAAATCACGAACCATAGTTTCGGAGGAATATCGTCATGACTCGGACAGCAATCGTCACTGGTGGCGGCCGCGGCATCGGAGCCGCCATCGCCCAGCGCCTGGCATCGGATGGAATGAACGTCGCGATCCTCGACATGGGGCCCACAGAAGAGTCGGTCAAGGCAGTCGAAGCCTCGGGCGTGAAGGGGCTGGGCATCGATACCGATGTCTCTGACGAAGTCTCGGTCGAAGCCGCAGTGAAGACTGTCGCGGAAACTCTCGGTGCGCCGACAGTGCTGGTCAACAACGCCGGCATTCTGCGAGACAATCTGCTGTTCAAGATGACGCACGAGGAATTTCAGAAGGTCCTCTCCGTTCACCTCGGCGGAGCTTTCCTGATGACCAAGGCTGTTCAGTCATACATGGTCGAAGCGAAGTTCGGACGCATCGTATCGATGTCGTCGACATCCGCACTGGGTAACCGCGGTCAGACGAACTACTCGGCGGCCAAGGCCGGGATCCAGGGGATGACGAAGACGTGGTCGATCGAGCTCGGCAAGTTCGGTGTCACGGCGAATGCGATTGCCCCCGGTCTCATCGAAACCGACATGACCAAGGCCACCGCTGAGCGGATGGGCGTGAACTATGAGGACTTCATTGCTGCAGGGACCGCACAGATTCCGGTGGCGCGCACAGGAGGGCCCGAAGACATCGCTCACACAGCATCATTTCTCGCTTCCGAGGGCGCCGGATTCGTCTCCGGGCAGGTTATCTATGTCGCCGGAGGTCCGAAAGACTGATCAGCAGGGAACTCTGCTCCCATCACCATCATTGCGGCGAACTCAGGTCCGGCGCACTTCACTGAAGAAAGGCTCGTCATGCGCGAAGCAGTCATCGTCTCAACCGCCAGAACTCCGATCGGAAAGGCGTACAAAGGGGCGTTCAACAATACTCAGGCCCAGGAACTGGCAAGCCACGCCATTTCCCACGCCGTCTCACGGGCTGGTCTGGAAGGCGGCGAGGTCGAAGACGTCATCCTCGGTGCTGCCCTGCAGCAGGGCAGTCAGTCCACCAACATCGGTCGCCAGGCGGCATTGCGAGCCGGTCTGCCCACGACGGTGCCCGGAATGACGATCGATCGCCAGTGCTCCTCGGGGCTGATGGGAATCGCGACCGCTGCGAAGCAGATCCTCTTCGACGGCCAGGAGATTGCCGTCGGCGGTGGCGTGGAGTCGGTGTCGCTGGTGCAGAACGACAAGATGAACATGTACCGGGCGCAGGACCCGTGGCTGGTCGAACATGTTCCCGGAATCTACTACCCGATGCTCGCCACCGCCGAGGTGGTTGCCGAACGCTACGGCGTCAGTCGTGAAGCACAGGACGAGTACTCGCTGTCCTCACAGCAACGGACTGCCGCCGCCCAGGAGGCCGGCCGGTTCGACGACGAGATCGTGGCGCTGCCGACGACGAAGATCGTCGTCGACAAGGAGACGAAGGAAACGTCGAAACAGGACGTGACTCTGGACCGTGATGAGGGCAATCGCCCATCGACGTCGCTGGAGAGCTTGGCAGGTTTGAATCCCGTACTCAAGCCCGGCGACGCGTCCAAGGTTCCGAGCGTCACCGCCGGCAATGCCTCACAGCTGTCTGACGGTGCTTCGGCTTCGGTGCTGATGTCGAGTGATGAGGCGAACCGGCGAGGTCTGGAGCCACTGGGCATCTATCGAGGAATGGCAGTGGCCGGCTGCGATCCCGACGAAATGGGGATCGGACCCGTCTTCGCGATCCCGAAGCTGCTCAAGGCGCAGGGGCTTTCGATCGATGACATCGGACTGTGGGAACTCAACGAAGCATTTGCCGTGCAGGCTCTGTACTGCCGTGAGCGCCTGGGTATCGACCCGGAGAAGTACAACGTCGACGGTGGAGGCATCTCGGTCGGGCACCCGTATGGAATGACCGGTGCCCGCCTTGCCGGCCACGCCCTCATCGAGGGACGCCGTCGCGGAGTCAAGTACGTGGTCGTCACGATGTGCATCGGTGGCGGTCAGGGCGCGGCAGGGCTCTTCGAAGTCTGCTGAGCCTTCAGAAGGGCGGCTGTTCATCCGAACCCCAGAACCACTGCTTCGAGTTCTGTTCGGATTGGCCAGAGAAGGGGTCGACGTATTCGATCCAGCCGAGGGTCTGACTGCCTGCGGCACGACCAGTCGTCGATTGTGCGGCTTGTGACTGCACAGTCGGCGGCTATTCTTCTGCCGTCGGCGACTGCTTCCGTGGCCACTTTTTCCCGCCAGCTGGAGTCTCTGCGGCGGAGGGACCCGCTTCGGGCGGAGGGGACGGCGTCCGGCGGGAG
>JAKDSA010000100.1 GCA_030457025.1 Brevibacterium sp.
AGTCCGGAGCAGTAAGCGACCAGTTACGACTGACGTACCTGGTCGTGGTGGCCTCCTGCCGAGTATCCGATGGCTCGATGCCGTGATGAGTCCAGTGCCGTCTCCTCTGCGATCTGAGTGCAACTGCGCCGGAGGATCACCCGCAGTGTGCCTCCGGCGGCGTGATGATGACCGCCTGCAATGCCTGTGTACTGCAGATGAATATGAGTGTGGCCCCGCCTTTCGGACGGGCCACACTCATCAATCCCCCATGGTGTCCCGGAACGGGACTGCCCGGTGTCCGGGCAACGGCCGTTCAGCCGAGCTTCTGAGCTCTTCGCTGTGCGAGTTCGTCCATCTCGACGATGGCGGAATCATCTTCGGGAAGACGTTCGCTCGGCAACTCGGACAGGCTCCCTTCGACTTCGTTCCAGACGCGACCGACGGCGATGCCGAAGACGCCCTGTCCTCCCTGCAGAAGATCGACGACCTCATCGGGCGAGGTGCATTCGAAGACGCTGGCCCCGTCTGACATCAGAGTGATCTGGGAGAGATCCCGGACTCCGCGCGAACGCAGATGGTCGACCGCGGTGCGGATCGACTGCAGTCCGACGCCAGTGTCGAGAAGTCGCTTGACGATCTTGAGCACGAGGATGTCACGGAAACTGTAGAGCCGCTGGCTGCCCGATCCCGTTGCATTGCGGATCGACGGGGTCACCAGGTCGGTGCGCGCCCAGTAGTCGAGCCGGCGATAGCTGATGCCGACGACTTTGCACACTGTCGGGCCGCGGTAGCCGGCCTCTTCATCGAGGACAGACAGATCGTCATCGAACAACAGTCCTTGAGCGGCTGGCGGTATGGGCGTCGGCTCGACGCTTTCATGACTTGAGCGGTTCACACCGACTCCTCCTTATAGTCCCTGGGGGAAGCGAGGTCGCTTTGAAGGGCAGAGAACAGTTCCATTCTAGCTCTCTTCTCAGCGAACCTACAGTGGGATTCAACATCTCCAAGCTATTCTTCCGGGCCTTCCAGGACAAACACCTCAAGGTAACAATTTATGCGTGTCGCCGTTATCGCAGTATTCGAACACCTGATTCACCGTCACGCGATCGGGTCGAAGGCTCACTGCGAGCCCGCTCAGTCGGACTCGGACTGTGATTGATCTTCGTCGGTGGCGGCGGAGTCCTGTGGCTTCTCACCCTCAGGCTTCCTATCCTCCGACTTCTTCGGTTTGGTACTGGTGAGCAGCTTGGTTTTGACGGTCGACGCGTACTTGTCGACGTACTCCTGCCCGGAGAGCCGCATGATCTCGTACATGATCTCGTCGGTGACCGAGCGCAGGAGGAACCTGTCGTTCGGAAGCCCCTCGTACTTGGAGAAGTCCATCGAAGACCCGAACACTATCCCGACCCGCCGGAATTTGGGGATGAGACGGCCAGGGGGCTGAATCTTGTCAGTGCCGATGATCGCGACGGGGATCACCGGAGCACCGGATTCGAGGACCAGGCGGGCGACACCTGTGCGGCCCCGGTAGAGCTTGCCGTCCGGTGATCGTGTGCCTTCCGGATAGATGCCCAGGGAGTTACCCTCCCGCAGCACCTTGAGACCGGACTCCAGAGACGCCTGAGAACCGGACCCCCCAGCTCTGTCCATCGGCAGCTGGTTGTTGAGTTTGAAGAACCACCGGGTGACGGCGCCTTTGAGGCCGCGTCCGGTGAAGTAGTCCTTCTTCGCCAGGTAGACGACCGGGCGGGGAGCGAGCAGAGGGACGAAGATCGAGTCCATGAAGTGATTGTGGTTTCCAGCGATGATCGCGGGCCCATCAGACGGGAGGTTCTCCAGCCCGCGCACCCAGGGACGGAAGAGGATACGCAGAATGGGACCGGCCACGACTCGCTTGAGAAACCAGTAGAACACGAGCACCCTTCCCTCTCACGACTCTTTGTCGTCCTCGGACATCATATATCGACACCATCACCGCACATTCATGCCATGCTGAAGCTATGGAGATCGACTACTCATCACAATCGGTGCCGACTGCACCTTACCGTCAGATCGCCCAGGACTCTGCGTCTGCTGTGCTGTTTCTCCACGGGATCACGGGTTCGCCGGCCGCCTGGTTCCCCATCGCCCGGTCAATGAATCGTCACGGAATCAGCGTCAGCGTGCCGCTGCTTCCCGGTCACGGCACACGTTGGCAGGATCTCAACGCCACTACCTGGTCCGATTGGCTGGCTGCCGCGAAGGCAGAGCTCGAGGCTCTCTCTCGGACTCACTCCCGGGTGGTGGTGGCCGGCTTATCAATGGGAGGAGCACTGGCTTTGGCACTGGGTACCGGCGATTCGCCTCCCGATGAACTCGTTCTCATCAACCCGGCCCTCTACATCGACTCCCCGCTGACCCCGGTGCTGCCGGTCCTCAAACACGTCGTCGCCTCGGTGCCGGCGATCGCAGGAGACATCGCGCATCCGGACCGCTGCGAATATGCCTACGACCGCACACCCGTCGCCGCCATCGCCTCATTCGCTTCGGCACAGAAGGCGCTTCGCGACGATCTGTGGAAGATCGAGTGCCCGGTCTCACTCTTCGTCTCCGGCCGCGACAGCGTCGTCGGCCCCCGGACCCTCCGGACCCTGCGTTCGCGTCTGACGCAGCGGCCGGAGATCATATCCCTGCGTCGCTCCCGGCACGTTGCCACCTTGGACAATGACGCGGGCATCATCGCCGAGGCGATCCTTGAGAAAGCGACATCCTCCGGTCGCGCCGCGGCAGGTAGTCCCGAAGCCGGGGAATAGAGACACCACGAAGATTGCTGATAGAGGACATGGACGACGAGAAGAACGAGGACTGGCGCGACCAGGTTCCCGAGTCCGAGCGGCTCGGCGATTCGTCGCGCATCAGTGACAGTCACTGGGAGGATCTCGTCAATCAGATTGCCGAACCCAGCGCCATGATGGGCGATATGCCTGTCGACGAGGTCAGGGAGAGACTCGAAGAGGAGGAAGGGTGGCAGCCCGGTCCTGCTGAGCCGATCGGCTGGCGCACCGCTTCTCCGACTCTGATGCTCTCTGTGATCGCGACGTTCGGCGCTGTCCTGCTGCTGCTCATCGGTGCCATCTTCTTCCGCCCTCTGCCCGGCTGGTATCTGCTGGTCGGCATTGCTGTGGGCCTCGGCGGAGCAGTCGGCCTCTTCTTCCATCTCCCGACGAATCGTTCGTCCGACGGAGACAACGGCGCCTCGGTCTGATGCCGCAGTCGAACGTCGGATCACACCCTGCGTCAGGGGCAGGTGAAACACTTGGGCACATGCCCGCCCCATTCGACCGAGCTCCCACCGCTATCGAGTCCTCGCAGCTGTCATTCGATCACCTTGGGACACCGCTTCACGAGGTCACATTTGTCATCGTCGACCTCGAGACAACCGGCACTCAGGCCGGAAAGTCGGAGATCACGGAGATCGGTGCCGTCAAGACCCGCGGCGGTGAGATCCTCGGAGAGTTCCAGTCACTGGTCAAACCCGAGGAATCGGTGATCAGCCCCTTCGTTGCGCGGTTGACCGGGATCACACATGCCATGGTCGACGATGCTCCCTCCATCCGTTCGGTTCTGCCGAGCTTTCTGGAGTTCTCGGTCGGCGCAGTCCTAGTTGCGCACAATGCTCCCTTCGACATCGGCTTCCTCCGCTCAGCCTGTGAGAAGCTCGACTACCACTGGCCCCAGCCGACCGTCCTCGACACCGTCACTCTGTCCCGACGTGTGGTGGGCAGGGACGAGGTCCGGAACCATAAGCTGTCGACTCTCGCCGCTCATTTCGGAACCGAGGTCTCTCCTGACCACCGAGCACTCTCGGATGCCAAGGCGACTGGCGAGGTTCTGCATCGGGTACTCGAACGATTCGGCGGGTACGACATCACGACACTCGAAGAGCTGGCCACGGTCCGCCAGGCGGGCTGGTCGAAGCGTCAGGCCAAATCGCATCTGGCCAAGCGCGTCCCGGCCGAACCGGGCGTCTACATGTTCCTCGATGGAACTCGACGGGTCCTCTACATCGGCAAATCAGGCAACATGGCGCGCCGTGTCCGAGGGTACTTCAACGCCTCGGAGAACCGTGGCCGGATGGCTGAGATGATCACAGCGGCACAGGAAGTCAGCTGCCTGCCGTGCGCGCATGCGCTGGAAGCCGAAGTCAGAGAGATTCGCCTTATCGGAGAACTCGCTCCGCCCTATAACCGCCGTTCGAAGAACCCCGACCGCAATTCGTGGATCGTTCTCAGTGATGAGGCGTATCCCCGGCTGTCGGTGGTCCGGTCGAACACCGCATTGGAGAAGTCGCCCGTCGCTCCCCTGGGCCCGTTCCGGTCACGCAAGAGCGCCCAAACGGTGAAGGAGCTTCTCGACACCCTTTACCCGGTCAAGCGGTGCACGGCGAAGATCACGGCAGCGAACATCGACTCGCATCGAGCGTGTGTGAGCTCTCAGGTCGGTCAGTGCGGAGGCCCCTGTGCCGGGGTGACCGACCGGCAGGCATACCTGGCCGACCTCGCCGAGCTGTCCGCGGTCATGACGGGAGACTTCTCATCGCTGCGCAGGCTGTGCACCCAGCGAATGTCTCGTTTGGCCACCGAAGCCAGATACGAGACCGCCGCTGAGGTGCGGGATGCGATGCGCTCGGCACTGTCGACCGCAGCGCGGGCCGAATCGGTCCGTTCCCTGCGGGACATCCCTGAGATCCTCGCGTACGCTCCAGGGTCGGAGAGCGGACTCGATCTCGCTGTCATCCGACACGGAAAACTGGCCGCAGCCTCGCACACCCGCGGGTCAGGAGGCATCGAAGAGGCCTTCGCCGCCATCCGTGCGACTGCGGAATGGGTGCCAGCACCCGGCAGTCTTCCGGCGACCTCCGACTCCCTGGCGGAGGAGACGCGGCTCATCTCCGTGTGGCTGCAGTCAGCAACACTGCTCTCGGCGCAGGGAGCTTGGTCGCTCCCCTGCGCCGGGGCCAACTTCCACGCGCAGGAGTCAGGGACGGTTCGTCTCGGCGACCCGGTGTGAGACCGCGATCAGTTGATCGAGCTTCTGCGCACCGAGGCCCGCATCGACCGTTGTCTCTGCGATGGTCAGCTTTGCCGCTATCCGCTCCGTCAGGCTCCCCACAGCGGACTCATCGGCTGCGACGAGGGCTGCTGCGGTATTGATGAGCACGATGTCGCGCACCGCGGACTTCTCTCCGTTGAGCACCGAACGGGTGATCTCCGCATTGTCCTCGGGCCCGCCCCCTCGAAGATCCTTCTTCGTGACACGCTCGAAGCCCAGATCCAGGGCATCGAAGGTCGTGTGTTCGACCTCGCCGTGTCGAATCTCCCACACGTCGTTGACGTCGGTGTTACTCAACTCGTCCAGCCCGTCCCGGGAACGGAACACGACCGCCTGGTGCCCCCGTTTGGCCAAGGTACCGACAACCAAGGGCGCCATCTGGGCGTCAGCGACACCGATCGCGGTGTGACGGGCGCGGGCAGGGTTCGTCAGCGGACCGAGAATGTTGAATGCGGTCGGCACACTGATCTGACGACGCACCGCCGCCACGAACTGCATCGACGGATGAAAGACGTTGGCGAAGCAAAACGCCAGGCCAACTTCCTTCGCGATAGCCCCCGTCTGCTCCGGGGTGATGTCGAAGCGAACGCCGAGAGCTTCAAGCACATCGGCGGAACCCGACGCGGAGGATGTCGCACGGTTGCCGTGCTTGACGACGCGCTGGCCGCTCGCGGAGACGATCATCGCGGCCGTTGAGGAGATGTTGGCCGTCTTCGCCCGATCGCCGCCGGTGCCGACGATATCGACGGAATCCTCAAGCCCAGGCAATTGCACCGCGTGGTCCATCATGGCAGAGACCAGGCCGGCGATCTCGGCGACAGTTTCACCCTTCGTGTGGTGTGCGACGAGAAATGCGGCCATTGTCACATCGGGTGTCTGTCCCGACATGATCTGGTCCATCGCCCACGCAGCGGCAGACTCGTCGAGATCCTGCTGGTGCATGAGCGTCATCAGCAGATCGGGCCAGCTGTAGGTGGCGCCCTGAGCTGTGGTTCGGAACCCGGACTCCTGTGTTTCCGGGGCTGTCGTACGCGGTGTCTCCGTCATCCGAATGAACTCTCCTTAGGGGACTTACACCACCTCTGACTACGAGATGGAACTTACCTGCGGCATCCTATCCTGTCTTCGACACGCGGGGGCGCGGTGATTCGAATACGAGATTCCGGCACCAAATCAAGGTTTTCGCTACACGGTGTAGAAAAATATTCACCGAAACCTGGGTAAAAGATGAAAACTCACCCCGAGACGAGTAATAATGGGGTTGTGTCAACTGCCACTGCATCTCAAACAGCGCCAGCGCATCCGGTTGTCAATCGTCCGAATGTGACCACGGTGGGCTTCATCGTGTTCCTCGCGAGCGACCTGATGTTCTTTGCCGCGCTCTTCGCCATGTACTTCACCATTCGATCCGTCGTGCCGGAACTATGGGAGACTCAGACTGAGCTCCACGACGTTCCATATGCGCTCGGCAATACGCTCATTTTGGTGTCGTCTTCATTCACCTGCCAGCTGGGCGTCTTCGCAGCAGAGAGGTTCCGGCCGCGCCGGACAGGCTCTCTGTTCAACATCGCCAAATGGGGAATGGTCGAGTGGTTTTACCTCACCTTCCTGCTGGGTGCGGTCTTCGTCGCCGGTCAGGTCATGGAGTACGCCACTCTGGTCAGCGAGGGCCTCGCTATCAACACGGATGGCTATGGCTCTGTCTTCTACCTGACAACAGGGTTCCACGGTATTCACGTGACCATCGGGCTCATCTGCTTCCTGCTTGTGATCGGACGAGCATACGGTGCCAAGAAGTTCGGTCACCACGAAGCCACGTTCGCGATCTGCGTGTCCTACTACTGGCACTTTGTCGACGTCGTCTGGGTGGCTCTGTTCGGAATCATCTACCTCCTTCAGTAGTCGGTTCGAGATGCTCGGCCATTCGGACTCACAATATTTCAAGCAAAGGACGATCACGTGAAGCTTTTAGCAGATCGCCGCAGGCATCCAATGGCACTGGTTGTGCTGCTCTTGGTGGGCTTGCTGCTGACTGGCGGAGCCTACGCACTCTTCACCCAGACTTCGAGCGCCAAGGCAGATACGGCCAGCGCTTCGGATATCGACCAAGGCGAGAAGCTCTTCGCTGCGAACTGTGCAACGTGCCACGGTCTCAGTGGCGAAGGCTCGAAGGCTGGACCGGGTCTCATCGGTGTCGGCGCCGCAGCAGTCGACTTCCAGGTCGGAACCGGACGTATGCCGTTGCAGGCCAATGGGCCGCAGGCCCGGGCCAAGGAACCTCAGTTCGATGAGGAACATACTGCACAGCTCGCCGCCTATGTCGCATCGCTGGGCCCTGGCCCTGCGGTTCCTGAGGAAGAAAACCTCGACGGGTCCAAAGGCGATCCTGCTGCGGGCGGCAGCCTCTTCCGCACCAACTGCGCCATGTGCCACAACGTGGTCGGCGCCGGCGGCGCTCTGACACGAGGCAAGTACGCTCCGAATCTCTCGGATGTCTCCGACAAGCACATCTACGAAGCGATGCAGACCGGCCCGCAGAACATGCCAATCTTCAACGACGCGAACCTGACTCCCGATGACAAGCGCGATGTGATCGCCTATGTCAATGAAGTGACGGAAACGCCCTCACCCGGTGGATTCAAGCTCGGATCGCTGGGACCTGTGGCTGAAGGCCTCTTCATCTGGTTCTTCGGACTCAGCGCAGTCATCGGACTGACAGTATGGCTGTCATCCAGGTCGAAGTGAGTCAGTCAATGTCGTTCAGTAACCACCACGAGAAAAGACGGGGAATTCAATGACCTCGAAAGACCACTTCGGCGGCGGCAGCCAGCTCGAGGAGTTGAATGGGTTCACGAACCCGGGGCTGCCGGAACACAAGCCGCGGGTCACCGACCGTGATCCCAAAGCCGCGAAGATCGCCGAACGCCAGGTAGCCGCGTGGTTCATCCTGTCTATGGTCGGTACCATCTGGTTCATCGTCTCCTACTTCCTGTTCACCCCAGGCGAGACGATGCAGAGCATCCGACTCCACAACACCTCAGTGGGCCTCGGTGCCGCGGTGGCCATGTTCTCCATCGGCGCCGGTGCTGTGCTGTGGGCGAAGAACCTCATGAGTGATCACGAGGGCATCGACGAACGTCACGACATCGGCGGCAGTGAAGAGGATCAGGCCGTTGCGCTCGAGATCCTGCATCAGGCAAAGGAAGAGTCGGGAATCGCCCGTCGTCCGCTCTTGCGCAATACGCTGATCGCGGCATTGGCCATTGCTCCCCTGCCTGCCGTTCTCGTCTTCCGTGACCTGGGCCCACTCCCGGGCGACAAGATGTTCAATACCCTCTGGGGCAAAGGCGTGCGCCTGATCCAGGATCCGGGCGGTATTCCATCTACGGAGTCCGAACGCCCGATCAGGGCACAGGATGTCACCATCGGTTCGGCCTATCACGTGCTGCCGTCAGGCATCGGCAATGAAGAAAACGCCGAGCACCCGCTGAATGAGAAGGCCAAGGCCGCCGTTCTCCTCATGCGCATCGATCCCAAGGAACTCAAAGAGGAACCGGATCGCAAGGAGTGGTCGCACGAGGGCATCGTCGCGTACTCCAAGATCTGCACCCACGTCGGTTGCCCCGTCGCACTGTATGAGCACCAGACGCACCATCTGCTCTGCCCGTGCCACCAGTCGACCTTCGATGTGACCGAACACTGCAAGGTCATCTTCGGCCCGGCCAAACGTCCTCTGCCGCAGCTGCCCATCTCGGTCGACAGCGACGGCTACCTGGTCGCACAGTCGGACTTCCCTGAGCCCGTCGGACCTACGTTCTGGGAGATCAATCACCCATGAGTACTACACAACCAACAACCCCCATTGGGCAGGCCGCGAATTTCGCCGAAACACGAGTCGGGGCCTCAGTCCTGGTCCGCGAATTCGGGCGGAAGATCTTTCCTTCCCACTGGTCGTTCATGCTCGGTGAGGTCGCTCTCTACAGCTTCGTCATCGTCATCCTCTCCGGAACGTTCCTGACCTTCTTCTTCACTCCCGCTATGGGCGAGATGCACTACGAAGGTCCCTGGGCTCCGTTGCGCGGCGTCGAGATCTCAGAGGCCTACAACTCAACCTTGGCGATCTCATTCGAGATTCGCGGTGGACTGTTCATCCGTCAGATGCACCACTGGGGTGCACTGCTGTTCGTTGCCGCGCTGAGCATCCACATGCTTCGCGTGTTCTTCACCGGTGCGTTCCGTCGCCCACGCGAACTCAACTGGATCGTAGGTGTGCTCCTGGTGATCATGGGCATGGCGGCAGGTTTCACCGGCTATTCGCTGCCTGATGACCTGCTCTCAGGCAACGGCCTGCGAATCATCGACGGTATCGTGAAGTCGTTGCCGCTGGTCGGAACGTACCTCTCATTCTTCATCTTCGGCGGCGAGTTCCCCGGCACCGACATCGTCGCCCGGCTCTACTCCCTGCACATCATGATCGTTCCAGCTCTGCTGATCGCACTGATCGGCATCCACTTGGTGTTCGTTGTCGTGCACAAGCACACGCAGTACCCCGGAGCCGGCAACACCGAGAAGAACGTCGTGGGCGAGCCTGTTCTGCCGACATTCGCAGCCAAGGGCGGAGGATTCTTCTTCCTCATCTTCGGGCTGATCTCCCTGATCTCAGCCCTGTTCACGATCAACCCGATCTGGAACTACGGACCGTACGACCCATCACCTGTCTCGGCGGGTACGCAGCCTGACTGGTACATCGGTTGGGCAGACGGATTCCTCCGCATCGTTCCAGGTTGGCTCGAGTTCTATATCGCCGGTTGGCCGATCTCGCTGAATATCAACAGTGCGGTCGTTGTCATGGGCGGTGTCTTCGGAGCGATGTTCATCTATCCGTTCTTCGAGTCCTGGCTGCTCAAGGACAAGCGTGAACACCACATTCTCGATCGTCCACGCAACAACCCCACGCGTACCGCTATCGGTGTCGCAGGCGTCGTCTTCTACTGCAATATGTGGGCCGCTGCGTCGGGTGACATCATCGCCGTATTCTTCCAGATGTCCCTCAACGACATGATCTACATCTACCGCATCTTGTTCTTCGTCGGCCCGATCATCGGCTACGTGATCACGAAGCGCATGTGCATTGCTCTGCAGCGCAAGGATCGTGAGATCGCACTGCATGGGCGGGAAACGGCGAACATCATTCGGCTCCCCCATGGAGAGTTCCTCGAGCGTCACGAGGCTCTGCCTCCGCACAAGCTGTGGAAGCTGACCGCTTTCGAGACGCCGTCGTACACACCGGCGGAACCGAATGCCGATGGCAAGATCACCGGTCTCGAGAAGTTCCGTGCGAGGCTGTCGAAGTTCTTCTTCGAAGACCGTGTCGCGCCAGTGACGAAGCGGGAGCTCGAAGCGTCGCATCACGACCACGAT
>JAKDSA010000101.1 GCA_030457025.1 Brevibacterium sp.
CCAGCCGAACTGGACGACAGGCACGAGGGCGGCAGGCACGAGACCAATGGCAGAACAGGCGACCTCGTCGGCGGACACAGCGATGATGAGTGAGGAACCGAAACGGTCGACGATCGTTGCTCTCGGCGGTGGCGGGTTCTCCATGTCAGAGACAGGGGAATCGGCCATCGATGACTGCCTGCTCCAGATGGCGAGCAGTGTGCGAGACAAACGCCGCACAGGAGCTCACCATCGCCGAGGCGGTGGTGAGCTTCCGCGCGTGTGCTTCGTTCCGACGGCATCGGGTGACAACCCCGACTACATTCGACGCTTCGAGGCCGCATTCGACGGACGGGCCGAGACATACGTGCTCTCACTGTTCGGTCAAAGCCCATGGGACTACCAGGACCCGCAGATGCTTCTCGGGATGGATCTCATCTATGTCGGCGGCGGATCCACCGCCAACCTGCTCGCGCTGTGGCGTCGACACGGCGTGGACGACATCATGCAATGGACTGTGAGCGACGGTACGATCCTTGCCGGAGTCAGCGCCGGAGCCAACTGCTGGTTCGAGGCGTCATCAACCGACTCGTTCGGCTCGCTGGCTCCCTTGGACGAGGGTCTCGGATTTATCCCCGGCAGCGCCTGCCCGCACTATCACGGTGAGCCCGGCCGGGCCGAGACGTTCCGCACCTGGATTGAGTCTGGTCGCCTGCCGGGACCCGGACTCGCCATCGACGCCCATGCGGCGGTGGTCTTTGAGGAGGCCACGGCCACCTCGGTGATTGCCGAGGAACCCGAGGCACACGCCTACCTCCTCGACGGCGTCGTCGGCACACCGCCGCGTTGCCTTCCCAGGCAGATGCTGTGATGCTTCCCCCGCAGATGCTGTGATGAACGAGGACGAGCTGCAGGCGATCTTCACCCGTACGCACAGGAAGCAGCGCCGGGACGCGAAACTGCTCGGTATCGTCGCCTTGCGAGTCTCATCGTGCTGACGCTGACCGACGTCGTCATCGACGCGCCAGGGCGTTCTCAGATCGTCGCCACGATCGCCGCAGTCGTCGGTTTCGTGTTCTTCGGCGGCGTGTCGGCTGTTCTCCTGCTTCGGTTCCTCCGCGGGCGTTAGCTGCACTGGACGGGAAGAACGCAAGCATTCCTCGCCGACGTTCGGACCACCTCGGCGATCTGGTCTGTAGGATTGGGAATCAATCAAGCCATACCCTGCACAAGGAGAGCCATGCGCCAGGTCGAACCGTCAGTAGAACTGCTCGCCAAGCCCAGCATCGACTGGGAATCGATGAGGACATACCTCGACGAGGTGGGCGGATCTACCTGGGCGGAACGCGTCGAAGAGGCAGAATCTCCCGACGCCGAGGACATCGTCGAGTTCTCAGGTCGCATGTGCTATCGCTCCTGGGAACCGGGGCTGAACCCGAACGTCTCCCGCGTGCGCACGGATTCGTCCCAGTACCTGGGCAATGTCATCAAGTCCCAGCACGGTTCCGTCCTCGAACACGCGAACTTCACGTTCGTCCTCCACAACGTCTCCCGCGTCCTGACCCACGAACTCATCCGCCACCGTGCCGGATCCGCATTCTCGCAGGAGTCCCTGCGCTATGTGCGCCTGTCCGACATCCCGTTCTGGTTCCCCGAATGGGCGCGAGAGGACTCCGAGCTCATGGAGCGCTCCCTCAAGGTCCTGGACACCCTCGAGGAGCACCAGAAGTGGATGACCGAGCACTTCGAACTCGACGAGGCCAGCACCAAGTTCTCCCACAAGAAGCACATGACCTCCTTCATGCGCCGCTTCGCCCCCGAGGGCCTGGCCACCGGCATCGTCTACACCGCCAATCTCCGCTCCCTGCGCCACGTCATCGAGATGCGCACCGCCAAGGGCGCGGAAGAGGAGATCCGACTTGTGTTCAACAAGATCGGTGAGGCGATGCTCAAAGAGGCCCCAGCAGTATTCTCCGATTACGAAGTCGTCGACGGGGAATGGATCCCCGGAACCCGAAAGGCATGACATGGCAGACATCTTCAGCGCCGAACTCAACCCTGGAAAACTCGACGTCGTCTCTGCGTGGCTGAGCAGACAGGATTGGACGGCCGGGACCGATGTGGCACCGGAATCTCTGACGACGCTGAGTTCCTACCGGTTCGACGATCCCGCCGGTGACGTCGGAGTGGAGACACACATCGTCGCCTCGGGAGACCGCGTCTTCCAGGTGCCTCTGACCTACCGTGGTGAGCCACTCGCCGGTGCCGATGAGCACCTGATCGGAACCATGGACCATTCCATCCTCGGCAAGCGCTGGGTCTACGCCGGAATGGGCGACCCGCTCTTCCGGCAGCGACTCGACCACGCGATCGCCACTGCCGGCACCTCGGCACGGCAGTATCGCGTCGACGATGAGGGCACCAGGATCGAGGAGATCACCGATGTGGCACACGCCTGGGGCACAGGTCCGCTGGCCGGTGCTGAAGACGTCGAAATGCTGTATGAGCTCACCCTCGACTCGCCCACTGAGAAACCTGAAGCGGGGCTGCTCGTGGGGCGCTGGCCCGGCCAGGACTCTCGTGTCGTCCTCGCCGTGATGGTGTGACGGTCCGATGAGCGAAGACTGCCTGTTCTGCGCAATCGTGACAGGTGATGTGCCGAGCGCTCCGGTCGCGGAGACCGAGACGACCTTCGCGTTCATGGACATCCAACCGGGCTCCGACGGGCATCTGCTCGTCGTCCCGAAACGGCACAGCACCGACCTGCGAGACATTCCCTCCGCCGATCTGGCAGACGTTGCGATCGAATCGCAGCGCATCGCCAAGCATGTCTTCGACGCGTGGGGTGCCGAGGGGGTCAACCTGCTCAACTCCTGCGGCAAAGACGCCTGGCAGTCGGTCTTCCACTTCCACATGCACGTCATCCCGCGCTACCGCGACAAGGACAAGGACCGCCTCAGGCTGCCATTCCCGCCCGGCATCCGCGGTGACAGCGAGCTGATCGAGGAACTGGCTGTAACGATGAGGTCGGCACTGGAGGCCGACGGCTGAGCCAGCACCCTACTGGTACGACTTCACCGGCTCAGCGGCGCAACTTCACCGGCTCAGGTCGATGATGGTCATTCCCGAACCGGTGTTCGCACCCAGAGCCTCCATGGCAGCGGGAGCGTCCTCAAGGCCGATGACGTTCGTGACCAAATCCTGCGGGCGGAGCTGACCGTCGACGACGAGGTCCAGCATCTCCGGATACGCGGCCGCGGCCATCCCGTGGGAGCCTAAGACACTGAGTTCGAGGCCGATGACGCGTGACATGTCGATGACCGGCGGTGCGGCCAGCAGACCGATCTGCACGTGACGGCCCATGGGCGCCAGCGAGGAGATTGCGGCAGCAATCGATTCCTCGCGGCCCAGAGCATCCACGCTCACGGCCACACCATCGGGACACTGGTCCGAGAACTGTCCGACCACCTCGGCGGACAGTTCCGCTGGGCTCTTGCCACCGGCGTTGACCGTATGCGTGGCACCGTGTTCACGGGCCCGGTCGAGCGCGGCGTCGCTGACGTCGATCGCGACGACCTGGGCGCCGATGGCACGGGCGATCATGATCGCCGACAGCCCGACCCCGCCGCAGCCGAAGACGGCGACCGTCTCACCGGCACTGAGGTTCGCCCGCACTCGCAGACCGTGGAACGCCGTGGCAAAGCGGCAGCCGAGGCCCACCATCGCCGAGGCGGGAAGATCGTCAGGAACCGCGATGAGGTTGGCATCGGCATTGTGGATGAGAACCTGATCCGCCCAGGAGCCGAAATGTGTGAACCCGGGCTGGGTCTGGTCCGGACAGACCTGAGCATTGCCGCCCAGGCACCAGCGGCAGCGACCGCAGCCGCACACGAAGGGCACGGTCACACGTTGGCCGGTGTGGAAGTTCGTGACCTCTGGCCCCGCCGAGGCGATGCGACCGACCAGCTCATGACCGGGCACATGAGGCAGCGTGATCGTCGAGTCGTGGCCGGACCAGGCATGGTGGTCGCTGCGGCAGACGCCGGTGGCTTCGACGTCGATGACGACACCGGAGATGGGAGTGGTTGGTGACTCGATGTCTCTCAGCTGGGGGAGGACAGAGAAGGCTTCGTAGACGATTGCGCGCACACGCACATCCTATGCCGAGTCGATGCGGTGCGCTGCCAGACCGTGCTACCTGGCGTGGATCCCGACGAGGCCGAGAGCATCAAGCAGTCGCCGTCGTAGAGCCTGCGCACGTTCGGAGAAGGCCTTCTGCCGGTCCATGTATTCGGCCTTGCCCTCGGCGGTTTCGATGGCGACGACACCGTAGCCCCAGCCCCGCAGATCGTAGGGAGAGGCTTCCATGTCGAGGGTGCGGATGTCCAGTGCCAGGTCGAAGCAGTCCACGACGAGGTCGGAGTCGGCGATGGGCCCGATCTTCATCGCCCATTTGTACAGGTCCATTCCCGCATGCAGGCAGCCGGGCTGCTCGTCGGCGACCATGGACTCGCGGGTGGGCTGGAGGGTATTGCGCGGGCGAGCGGGTTCGGTGAAGAAACGGAACGCGTCATGGTGCGAGCACTGGATTCGGTGGCCCTCGACGACAGCATCGGTGGCCTCGGGGCTCAGCCGCAGGGGGACCTGCTGGTGGCGTCGCTGCTCTTCGCTGAGCTTGTAGACCATCGCCCATTCGTGGATGCCGAAGCATCCGAAGTTCGCCTCACGATGCAGGGTCGACTGGAGGAGGGAGGCGATGAACTTCGCACCATCGCCACGGTCGTGCAGCCAAGACTCGACGTCCACCTCGGCGATCGTGCCAGCAGGGTTCGTCGTGTACCAGCGACGGTCGAAATAGGTGTGGTCGGCCTCCGCGGCCAATTCGAGTTGCACACCGGGGCCGGGATTCCATTTGGCCAGCTGGCCCGCCTTGAACGGGTAGTAGGTGAACAGGAAGTCCTCGACCGGGTGCTTCTCGCCCTTGAGGCGGCGGGCGCGGTGCGCATCGGTCCTCATCGCGATCCTCGTGGCGTGACCATCGCGCAGAGCCCGCCACGTGGGCGCACTGATCACGGCACCAGCACCAGCCACTCCGGCAGCACCGGCCACTCCGGCAGCACCGGCCACTCCGGCACCCGCGGCACCAGCATCGAGGCAGTCGGTCAGCGAGGCGGTCAGCGAGGCGGCGGAAGTCATCGCTTCATTGTCCCAGACCGCTTGGTGCCGCGCATCGGGGGTGCGGTGAGCGGATCCTCGGGCCAGGGATGTTTCGGATACCGGCCGCGGTTCTCTGCTCTGACGTGGGCATACGCATTGGCCCAGAAAGAAGCGAGGTCGCTGGTGACCGCCAACGGCCGGCGGGCGGGGGAGAGGAGGTGGATCACGACGGGGATCCGGCCCTCACACACTTCCGGTGCCGTCTGCCAGCCGAAGCACTCCTGGAGTTTGACCGCGAGGACAGGGCCCTGCAGCTGAGACTCCACATGGTCGGGATCCGGATAGTCGACGCGAATCCGTGAACCGCTGGGCACTTCGATGCTCACCGGTACCAGCTCGTCGAGGCGAGACGCCTGTGGCCACGGCAGGAGAGTCCGCAGCGCAGAGACGAGATCGACCTTGCCCGGATCCGCCCCTCGTGCGATCCGATCCAGGGCAGCCGGGCACCACTGGGTCAGCGTCTGCGAGAGCCGCGACCAGCGCACATCCGGCCACGGCGTACCATAGACGGCGTGCAGCAGCCCCAGCCGGGACCGCAGCTCTTCGAATGCTTCGCTGGGGCGCAGAATCTCACGGGCGCCGCGCTGACGCACCGACCGTGCGATCGCCGAGCGCGCCAGCTCTGCGCTCGCCCGGATCGGCGTGGCAGTGAGTTCGATGCCGCCGAGGCGGGTCCGCCGTACCGCGCGCACCTTTCCCTGGTCGAAAGTTGCCGTCTCCTCGGTTGCCATCAGCCCGGCTCCTGCAAGTTCGGCGGTGTCTTCGTCGATGACCACCGCGGCCCTGATCACGGCGCGTCCGCCCGCCAGCCCGACATCGGAGATCGCCAACCAGGGGCTGCCCTGGAGCGACGAGTTCCGGGGCAGGGAGGCAGCCGTGCCGGATGCCAACAGATACTCCGACGCTGACGAACTGCGCAGTCGCCCGATCTGCAGAGGGTGGGACAGGGCAACCACGAGACCCAAGTCTTCGGGACTCAGAGACCCACGCCGATCCGAGCCGTCGGCTGCTGAGTGGGCTGCCGAGCCGCTAACCCTCGCGCTCTGCCCAGCTGTGCCGCGGGCGGGGGAACCCGGCGACTCTGCGAACTGTGCGGCCAGACCTGCGAACCGTTTCACATCTTGGACGAACCGGCGGTCCTTGCTTCGCCGGAGGTCGCGCAGGGTGGCGACGAGATCGGCGCCGGGGGCCCGCTGCTCGGATTCGATGACGGCGATGGCCTCGGCGGCGGCACCCGGTGAGAGCATGGCGGTGCCGTCGAAGAGGCCACGCGCGGACCACACGGAGGCCGGTATCCGGGCGATCGCCCGCCCCAGTTCTGTGACCCTGATCGAGGCATGCTCAAGCGCGCCGTCAACAGCTTCTGCGCCGTCAGCGCGCGCACTGTCCTCGGTCTCGGCAACGTCGATCGCACCGAGTGCCACGAGATTCTCCACAGCCAAGCGGTATGGGCCCTCCGGCATCGGATCCGGCAGCAGATTCGTCTCTGCGCCCCAGACAGCGAGCGTCAGGAGCGCCGAGGTGAGGTCGGAGGTCGCGATCTCCGCAGGAGTGTGCTCGGGCAGGCTCGCCCAATCCGATTCGGACAGGCAGCGATAGACCGTGCCCGGGCCCAGCCGCGAGGCACGACCGGCACGCTGCGTTCCCGAAGCCTTTGACTCACGGGTCGTGACCAGGCCCGACATGCCACGGCGAGTGTCCAAACGCGGGCCCCTGGCCAGTCCCGAGTCGATCACGATGCTCACTCCGGGAACCGTCAGAGCCGACTCCGCGACCGAGGTCGACACGATCACGCGACGATGGCCCACCTCGGCGGAATGAGGCCGCAGGATCGCATCCTGGTCCTGGGCAGGAGTGCGCCCCAGCAGGGTGTGAACTTCGGTCTCTGAACTGGTGTGAAGCGAGAGCGTGATCCGAGATGCGATCTCCTCGACCTCGCGGGCGCCCGGGGCGAAGACAAGCACGTCCCCGGTCTCGTGCGTCACCAGGGCATCGACAGCCGTTCGTGCCACATGATCGAGGAAATCCCGGGTCACACCGCGTGCATCCAGGGGTCTGTTCTTCGCCGGCGCCCACCTGACGTGGAGGGGGTGGACCTCCGCAGCCACCGACAGCAGCGTGGCAGGACCCTCGGCGCCGTCGGTGCTGTCCCCGGAGCCCAAGCGCTTCGCCCACATCGTGGCATCAAGCGTCGCCGACATCACGACGAGGCCGAGGTCATCACGCAGCTCGATGAGCTCGCGACACAGCGCGAAGGTCAGGTCGGTGTCGAGCTGTCGTTCATGGACCTCATCGAGGATGACGGCCGAGACACCTGCCAGCTCGGGATCGCGCAGCAGCCGAGCCAGCAGCACTCCCGTGGTCACGAACTCGATCCTCGTGCGCGCTGACGTCCGGGACTCGCCGCGGACCGTGAATCCGATGTCCTCGCCGAGGCGGGTTCCGGTCAGCGTCGTCAGTCGCCTGGCCGCGGCTCGAGCTGCCATCCGCCGTGGCTCGGTGACGATGATCCGGCCCCGTGCGGCAGGCGAATCAGCAGACTCGGCCAGGTGTCCGGCCAGATGTTCGGCGATGAGCGGCGGCACCAAGGTGGTCTTGCCGGTTCCGGGCGGGGCCTCGACGACCAGGCGGGGGAACCTGCCGACAGCGGAGTTCGCCAGCTGATCGATGAGCGCAGCAGCCGGCAGACCCGCGGCGATAGTCGGCAGAGCGAATGTGCATTCTGCGTCGGTGAGCCGCCGAGGAGTCGAGCCATTCGATGACTGCACAGGCGGCAATCGGTGCACAGCCTTCGGAGGATGCGGTGGGGGCATGTCTCCAGTGTCTCAGCTGCGCAGCAATTGGGCCGCCTTCTCTCCGATGACAACTGAGGGCGCGTGGGTGTGACCGCGAATGATCTCCGGCATGACGGAAGCATCGGCGATGCGCAGGCGGTCGACGCCGCGGACTCGAAGTTGCGGGTCGACGACCGAAGAGGCATCGGTTCCCATCCGGGCCGTCGATGTTGGATGGTAGAGAGTGTGGGAATTCTGTTCCAGAATGGTGCTGAGCAATTCGTCCGTAGGCAGTCGTTCCGCGCCGCGAGGTGAGAGATAGTGACCGTTTGTCACCTCGGTCATCGACGTGGTGGCAAAGATGTCGGAGGCCATTCTCAGGGCTCGCAGCATCGTGGCTCGGTCAGCACCCTCGGGATCGGAGAGGTAACCGGCATCGATGATGACCTTGTCGAGCGGGTCGGAGGAAGCAAGGCTGATGTTTCCGCGACTCTTCGGCTGGAGCAGAATCGGTCCCAATGAGACGCCGTGACCGGGTATTCCGTTGAGCCCTTCCTGCACATAGGCGACCGGGGCAAAGATCATTTCGACGTCCGGCAACTCAAGTGCGTCATCCGTGCGCACGAAACCATAGGCCTCGGCGACGTTCGAGGTCAGCATCCCTTTTCGCCGAGTGAGGTACTTGATGACGTTGCCGATCTTCGTGGCGTCTTTGATCGTGCCGCCTGCCACTTCGAGGCAGGCAAGACTCACCAGGTGATCGCGCATGTTCTGGCTGACTTCAGGAGAGTCGACGAGGACCGGAATCCCGTGCCGATTCAGCTGGGCGGGATCTCCGATGCCGGAGAGCATGAGGGTCTGCGGCGTATTCACGGCTCCGCCGCTGAGCACGATCTCTTTGCGGGCAGTCGATTCGAAGCGCTGGTCAGCGACGAGGTACGACACCCCAGTGGCGGTCTGTCGATCGAAGTTGACCTTCTCCACGTGAGCTCCAGTGCGCACCGTGAGATTGGCGCGGGACTTCGCCGGTGTCAGATATGCCTGCGATGTGTTGTGCCGTGTCCCGTTGAGCTGAGTCACCCGGGTCTGGGTGAAACCATCGGGCTGGGCCGAGTTCGCCTCTTCGACTCGGTAACCGGCCTGCGTGACGCTGTGAAGGAAAGTCGAGGTCAGCGGTCGGGGGTCTCGCTGTTCGGCCGAACTGATGTTCGTCGATTCGAAGAGAGGCGCCAGCTCCTGCCAGCCCCACGACGGTCCAGCCAACGTCGCCCAGTTCTCGTAGTCAGCGGCGAAGCCGGGAACCCACATCATCGCGTTGATCGAGGACGACCCGCCCAGAACCTTTCCTCTCGGCCAGTAGACTGTTCGGCCGTCCAGACCTGGCTGCGGAGTCGTCTCATAGTTCCAGTCGAACGGCGACTTGAACAACTGGGAGAATGCTGCTGGGATCGAGATTTGACCCTAGCCACCCAGACTCCCGTGCGGCGTGCAGGTCGAAGTGTCGAGAATCGGGCATGTCACACGTGTCTCAGCCGGGGCGCAGAAAACCCGTGTGCCAGCGGCCCGGCCGACTGACTAGACTGTGGCACATGCGTATTGCCAGATTTGTGCACCAGGATGAACCCAAATACGGAGTCGTCGAAGGCGACGTGCCGCCGATTGAGGACGGTACGTGGGACACGTCCGGTCTCAGCCTCGCCGTTCTCGACCAGGACCCGTTCTTCGCCCCGGCCCAATCGACGGGCGAAAGGCTGAAGTTCGACGATGTTCGTCTCGTCAGCCCGATCCTGCCCCGGTCGAAGGTCATCGGCGTCGGACGCAACTTCGCCGACCACGCCGCCGAACTCGGCAATGAGGTGCCCGTCAGCCCGCTGACATTCTTCAAGCCCAACACCTCGGTGATCGGCCCTGGGGATCCGATCCGTCTGCCCGCCATCAGCGAACACGTGTCCTACGAGGCCGAGCTGGCCGTCATCATCGGCCGCGTCGCCAAGGGTGTGAAAGCAGAGAACGCCTACGACCATGTCCTCGGCTACACCGGCGGCAACGACGTGACCATGCGCGACATCCAGAAGTCCGACAAGCAGTGGTCACGGGCGAAGGGCTTCGACACCTCCTGCCCACTGGGGCCCTGGATCGAAACGGAACTTGACGTCGACTCCCTCGGCATCCGCTCCTGGGTCGACGGGGAGCTGAAGCAGGACGGCAATACCGCCGACTTCATCTTCGACATCCCGACCCTCATCGAACACCTGAGCGAGACCATCACCCTGCTGCCCGGTGACGTCATCCTCACCGGCACTCCCGCCGGCGTCGGTCAGATCGTGTCCGGCAACCGCGTCGACATCGCGATCGATGGGCTCGGAGTCCTCAGCAACACGGCCATGGACGCCTGAAGCCGTCACCACGCC
>JAKDSA010000025.1 GCA_030457025.1 Brevibacterium sp.
GGTGACTCGGGCAATCAGGTGACTGAGCTCGGGTGACCTCGTGACTGAGTGCTCGGTTGAGCTCGGCGGTTGTGTCAGAGTCGGCGAATCACTGTCACGACGAGACCCATGATCTGAGCATAGGTGCCGTCGATGGGTTCGTAGTCCTTGTTCTGGGGGAGCAGCCACTGTTCCCCGGCCTTGCGTTTGAGGGTCTTCACCGTTGCTTCCCCATCGAGCAGTGCGGCCACGATCTGCCCGTTGTCGGCCGTGTGCTGTTTGCGCACGACTACCCAGTCGTCGTGGCAGATGGCGGCCTCGATCATCGAGTCACCGACGACCTTGAGCAGGAACATGTCACCCGAGCCGACGACCTGAGTCGGCAGCGAGAATACGTCATCGACTTCCTGTTCGGCCAGGATGGGGCCACCGGCGGCGATGCGGCCCACCACTGGAACCTGCACGGTGTTGTTGGCCAGCTCTTCGTACTTGGCGCGCTCTGCCTCTTCCTCTTCGAAGGGATTGACCACTTCGATGGCACGCGGACGCTTAGGGTCTCGGCGGACATAGCCGAGGCGTTCGAGCTGAGAGAGCTGGTGAGCCACGCTGGAGAGTGAGGCCAGTCCGGCTGCTTTGCCGATCTCGCGCATGCTCGGTGGGTAGCCGTTGGTGACGACTGCGCGTTCGATGGTCTCGAGAACCAGACGCTGTCGTGGGGTCAGTCGAAAATCGCCCTCGCCGCTGGAGCCTTCCGGAATCGAGACATCCTCGTCATCGCTGCGGGCGGCTGCGATTTCGCTGGCGACGTCCTCATTGCGGGGACGGCCTCTCCCTCGTTTGTTCTGAACCATTGCTCGTTCCCCTTCGTTCTATTCCCGCCGACCTCACCGCGTGATCCTCACGTCGAGAATTCTCGTGTCAGTGCCGCCTGAGATGGTTCTTTCAGATCAATCAACAACGCTGGTTCCCTCTCATTGTCGCATAGATGTTCGAGTTGGACTGGACATATGTTCGATTGGCATGTTGAATAGAACAGACGTTCTACCTATTGCGGGTGGAATCGTACGAAGAGAAGGGGTTAATCCATGTCTGCACAGAACCAGGAACTGCGTTTCACCACTCGTGGACGCCAGGCGATGCGCCTGCTTCGGACCATGGTGTGCGCTCTCGTCATCGTCGGCGGGGCATTCTTCGTCGCCACACAGTCGTTTTCGGCGGCAGCCGGTGCCGAAGCCGAGGCCATCGGCATCGATGCCGAAGCAGTCGTCGTCGCTGAAGGGGAGTCTCTGTGGGCCGTTGCTGCGGACCTCGGGCTGGACCGTGACACTCGCGATGTCGTGTCCGACATCGTCGACATCAACCATCTGTCCTCGCCTGTGGTGCACCCGGGTCAGACCTTGGATGTGCCCCAACGCTAGACTGATGCGGTGGGAAATAACGAGTCTTTGCCAGTGCGTTCGGACCTAGTCGGCCTCCAGCCCTATGGCGCCCCGCACCTCGATGTGCCGGTGCAGCTGAACGTCAACGAGAACGCCTATCCGATTCCGGATGTGGTCGTCGACAGCATGCGGTCAGCGGTCGAGGGACACTTCGCCGGACTCAATCGCTACCCCGACCGTGAGTTCGAGGAACTGCGCGAACATCTGGTCACCTATCTGCACGGAGTCAATGACCGGGCCGGCCGGACCGTGGGCCTCAGCCCTGAGATGATCTGGGCGGCGAACGGGTCGAACGAGGTCCTCTCCCATATCGTGCAGGCCTTCGGCGGTCCGGGTCGCACGGTACTCGGCTTCACTCCCAGCTACTCCATGCACCCCCTGATCACCACCGGCACCGGCGCCACATGGCAAGCCTCGGCGCGCAATGAAGACTTCACCCTTGATGCCGAGACCGTCGGCGCCGAGGTGGCCGAAGTCGATCCCGACATCGTGTTCCTGTGCACCCCGAATAATCCCACAGGCACATCGATCGGTCTCGACGTCATCGAAGCCGCATATGACAACTGCTCCGGCATCGTCATCGTCGACGAGGCCTATGCGGAATTCTCCAGGCCCGCACGGGCCTCGGCGATGACGCTCCTGGCCGACCGTCCCCGGCTGGTCGTGTCACGGACGATGAGCAAGGCATTCGCCTGCGCAGGTCTGCGCCTGGGTTATGCGATTGCGGCACCGGAACTCATCGATGTTCTGCGGCTGGTGCGCTTGCCCTACCATCTGTCGGAGATCACTCAGGTGCTTGCCTGCACCGCTCTTGAGCATGCTGACGTCCTCCTGGAGAACGTGGACAAACTCATCGACTCCCGTGATCGTATATCGGATCATCTGCGCTCTGTCGGCTTCACTGTCTATCCCAGCGATTCGAACTTCGTCCTGTTCGGCAACATCGCCTCACCGCAGGAATTGTGGCAGAAGCTCCTTGATCGCGGAATACTGATCCGCGACATCGGCATCGCCCATCACGCTCGGGTCAATGCCGGCACCGAAGAAGAGACCACAGCGTTCCTCACAGCAGTCGACGAGATCATGGCAGAGGACCCCGGCCTTCAGCTGTCGTCGAACTGATGCGGCACCACTGAGATGCACACACCACTGAGATGCACACACGAAGACACAGCACGTCGGCCGAATCGGAGGACAACGGATCTCGATCGGCACTCACCCTTCCTACGAAAGGCCAATCATGAGGCAGGCTCAACGCTCCCGTACGACCTCGGAATCCTCGGTCACCGTCTCTATCGACCTCGACGGAACCGGGCGGTCGGACATCTCCACCAGTGTTCCCTTCTTCGACCACATGCTCACGGCTGTGTCGAAGCACTCGCTCATCGACATGACGATCAAAGCCGAAGGCGACACCCATATCGACGTCCACCACACAGTTGAGGACACCTCCATCGTCCTCGGCCAGGCGCTGGGCGAGGCGCTGGGCGACAAGACCGGCATTCGCCGCTACGGGCTGGCAGCCGTCCCACTTGACGAGGCGCTGGCCCGCTGCGTCGTCGACGTGGCCGGTCGCCCGTACTTCGTGCACGAAGGAGAGCCCGAAGGTCAGCAGTACCACCTCATCGGCGGACATTTCACGGGCTCGATGACCTCGCACTCCCTCGAGTCGATGGCGTTCCATGCCGGGCTCACCGTCCACCTCGACCTTCTGCGTGGTCGGGACCCGCACCACATTGCAGAAGCTGAGTTCAAAGCCTTCGCCCGTGCTCTGCGCGAGGCCGTCGAACCGGACGCGCGCAATAATTCGGTGCCCAGCACGAAAGGAGTCCTGTGAGCACAACCGTCGTTGTGACTCCGTTCGGAGTCGCAGAGCAACTGGCTGCTGCCTGCGTGCTGTCGAACATCAAGGGAACCATTGTCCCGATCGGAGACTTCACCGGAATCGTCCTGGCCGACACGGATGTCCAAGCGGGCAACGAAGCGGCCGCAGCGATCTCCAAGCTCTCCGGTAAGCACGAAGTCCTGCTCCTCGTCCGCAGTGAGGAGCAGATCGACGCCGGTCACTTCCGGCACGGGGCCCGCGAGTCGGACGTGCCGGCGGGCCTGGCGCTGAAGAACCTTCCCGATGTCCTCGAACAGCTCCTGCTCGAAATCGTGGCCCCCGCGGATGTCGAAGGCAGCATCGCCACCTCGTCCATGACGAAACTGCAGGCCAGCGCCGCCACGATGTCTCCGGGGCGAGCAGCCGTGGCACGGACCGCGCTGCTGTGGATCGTCGTGGCAGTACTGGCCGGACTCATCATCGCCTTCGGTATCACCATCGGACTGGGCGGGAACCCCATAGCCTGGGTGGTCGCGGCCTTCGGCACGATCGTCCTCGGCTTCTCACTGTGGAGGATCTACAGCGTCCTGACCAAGGGAGCAGCGCAATGAGCACAGTTGCTGTCCTGGACTACGGGGCAGGGAACGTCCGTTCGGCCGTTCGCGCGGTTGCTGCCGCCGGTGCCGAGGTCGTGCTGACAGCTGACCGTGACGTCATCGATGCCGCAGATGGACTGCTGGTCCCCGGCGTCGGTGCCTATTCGGCCGTGATGACCGGGTTGAAACGAGTCGGCGGAGTCGAACTCATCCGTTCATGGCACGAAAACCAGCGACCTCTGCTGGGCATCTGCGTCGGGCTGCAGGTCTTCTTCGCTCGGGGAAGAGAACACGGGGAGAAGACGGAGGGGATCGGACTCTGGCCCGGGGCGGTGACAGGACTCGAGGCGCCGGTCGTCCCGCATATGGGATGGTCACAGGTCAGTGCACCCCAGACCTCACAGATGTTCGCAGGCATCGCCGACCAGCGCTTCTACTTCGTGCACTCCTATGCGGCAACCGAAGCTCCGACGAACACCCTGACGACCACGGCCTCCCACGGCGCCGACTTCGTCGCAGCCGTCGAAGACGGCACCACCTGGGCAGCACAGTTCCACCCCGAGAAGTCAGCCGAGGCGGGTGCGCGTCTGCTGCGTAACTGGATCGATTCCTTCTCCCGGCCAGGCGAAGCACGCCACTAGCATTGTCCATACGCCCCAGTACCCTCACCTCAGTCTCCACAGCCTCTCGAGAAAGGTCACAATGACTCAAACCCCCAGCAAGCTCGTCCTCCTTCCCGCCGTTGACGTCGCCGATGGCAAAGCCGTCCGCCTCGTCCAGGGCGAAGCCGGCACCGAAACCGACTATGGTTCTCCCATCGACGCGGCCCATGACTTCGAAAGCAGCGGCGCGGAGTGGATCCACCTCGTCGATCTCGACGCCGCGTTCGGTCGCGGATCGAACTCGGACCTGCTCAACCAGGTCGTCAAAGCCGTCGGCATCAAGGTCGAACTCTCCGGTGGCATCCGTGACACCGAGAGCCTCGAGCGAGCCCTCGACACGGGTGCAGAACGGGTGAACATCGGGACCGCTGCGTTGGAGAACCCGGAATGGACCGCCGACATGATCTCGCGTTTCGGCGATCAGGTCGCCATCGGTCTCGACGTCCGTGGCACCACCCTCGCCGCCCGCGGTTGGACCAAGGATGGGGGAGACCTCTACGAAGTTCTCTCGACCCTGGAGAAGGCCGGCTGTGCCCGCTACGTCGTCACCGACGTCCGTAAGGACGGCACTCTGCAGGGACCTAACGTGGAACTGCTGAAGTCGATGGCAGAGAAGACCGAGAAGCCGATCGTGGCCTCGGGGGGAGTCTCCAGCCTCGACGACCTGCGGAAGCTGCGCGAATTGGTCCCCTACGGTGTGGACTCGGCGATCGTGGGCAAGGCCCTGTACGCTGGAAAGTTCACCTTGGAAGAAGCACTCGAAGTCGCTGGAGGCTGAAGAAGTGACATCGGACTCGGCTGATCGCTCCGACTCTGCTGGCCAATCCTGGTCCGGCCGTGATCTGCGGCCGAACCCGTTCTCGGACGATTCCGGGGAAGCCGATACCGGCCTTCTGGAGGCCCTGCGTCAGGTGGGCCGGGATCCGCTGGATCCGCAGCTGCACAGCAACGTCCTCTCCGCACTGTCGGAGGCGCGGCTGTATGCGCCGATCGTTCCCATGGCACTCGACCAAGAGGTCGGCGAGAACGGGCTGATGGTCGACAATTCTTCGGAGATGGCCATGGTCCGGCTGCAGGCCGACGACGGCAGGGAGTGCACCCCCGGGTTCTGTTCTATTCCGCCATTGACAGCGTGGCATTCGGACGCTCGGCCCGTTCCGATCGAATCCGAGAGGCTTGTGCTCGGAGCGATCGAGGCCGATTCGCAGCTCGTCGTTCTCGACCCTGGAACGCCGACCTCGTTCCTGCTGCGTCGACCCGCGATGTTCGCTTTCGTCCACGGGCAGGCTTGGACTCCGTGCTGGGCCGACGCCGAGGTGGGACGACGTCTTGCGAGCATCGCCGAGTCCTTCTCCTGGTTGACGCGCCTGTCACTGAGCCCGGGAAGCAGGCAGGTCAATGTCGGGGGCCCGGAGCTGGGTATCACCCTCGGCGTGGACTCCGATGTTCCGGCGACCGAGTTGCAGCACTTCCAAGAAACGATCGCCGCGGATGAGGAACTGGTGCAGAAGATCGACTCATTGGCGATTCGCCTGCAGCCACTGAGCTAGACAGCGCTCACAGCAGCATGGCGATGATGCCATCCTGCCAGCGGGTTGTGCCGACTTCATCCGCGAGTTCTCCTGTCTCGATGATGCAGGGCTGATACCAGATGGGCGAAAGCTCGTGGAGTTCGAACATTGAGCGTTCGACCAGCCCCGCCACTCGTGTCGTCCACCGCGGCAGAGCAATTGGTCTGCGGGCTGGGATTCCGAGATAGCTGTAGGTGAAGGCAGCGATGTCGGCCAGAGTCGGATTCGATGCAGGTGCCAGGAACAGCCGATGCTCGGCTGCGTTGTCAGCCTCCAATGACCTGGCTGCGCCGATCATTGCGGCGGCGAGGTCGGCGATCACCGTGATGCCGTGTGGCACATCGGTTCGGGCCGGCACGATTGCCCTGCGTCCCTGACCGATTCTGTCCGATATGCACATCTTGACCACCGACGAATTCGGCTGCGCGGTCTCTCCGACCAGATCACCGGCGATGACGCTCGCTGTTCGGGCTCCATGGGCGGATCGAGCTTCCATAAGTTGCTGTCTGATCCGGCCCTTCTCCTCCACCGGCGCAAACGGAGAGGACTCCGACACCGAGGTGGTGAGACCGGCAAAGGCGTAGACCGACTCGGGGAAGATGACCGGAATGCCCAACTTCGCGCCGACATCCATGATGGTCTTTTCCAGCGGGGGCAGAACCTGTCCCCACACTCTGCTGTCATAGGGCGCATGGACACAGGCGAAGATGATGTCGGTGCCCGCAGCAGCCTCGAGCAGCTGAGCAGGGTCGGCTGCGTCTGCGCGAACACGGGCAACTTCGGTCCGCGGCGGTGAAACAGGCCCAGGTGTCCTCGGGGCGGCAGTCGAGGTTCTATCTGCTGCTGATCCCGAGGCTTGGGTGGTGTGGATCTTGCCTGCGCCAACTTCGACTGGAGCAGGGGGCGGGGTCGAACGGGTTGCAACTGAAGTGCGAATGCCCGCGGCCGAGAGCTGGGACGCGATTTCTCTGCCGATCTGTCCGTCGCCGATGACGAGCGCTGATTTCATGATGGTGATCCTTCGAGTCGTCGTGATGGTGTGAAGCCATGAGAACCGGCGAGGCTCCCATTGTCGAGAGCACTGCTCTCTCACATCAGGCTAGGCCGATGTCAGTCCTCATGCAAGAGCAGTGATCACTATTGTTATCATTGCTCTCAAGTTTTATGCTTGTGGCATGACGAACTCGACTCCGCGCCAGCAGGCCCGGCTGGAGACCGAAGCACAGATCACCCGGATCGGGAACCGCATGCTCGATGCCGACGGACTCGAGGGGGTGTCGCTGCGGGCGATCGCCCGGGAGCTCGGAATCGTCTCTAGCGCGATCTATCGGTACGTGAAGAACCGCAACGCGCTGTTGACCATCCTCATCCGTGACGCGTTCACTTCGATCGCCGACGCGGTGGACGACGCCCTTGAACACGACAATTCTGTTCTCACTGTCGGTGTGACGATGTTGGCGTGGTCGCGAACGCACCCCAACCGGTGGGCGCTCATATACGGCACACCCATCCCGGATTATCAGGCACCGCGGGATGAGACCGTGGTGCCGGGGACGAGGATCATGGTGTTGCTGACAAACCTGCTCGCAGAGCCTACGGTGCAGACATCGCGTTCTCAGCTGCCGCCGACTCACGCCTTGGACGCGCTGCGTGAAGGACTGCAAGAGCTGGGTCTGGAACCCGATGACCGGGTGATCATGGCCTCCGTGACCGTATGGTCAGCGGTCATCGGCCTCATCAATGCTCTGCGCTTTGGGCAGTTCGGTCCAGGGGTGGAGCAGGTCGAAGACGAACTGATGCAGGGGCTCGTGTCGACGCTCGGGCACTGAGCGAACTCACCCGTCGAGGAGCCCGCGGATGTCCTCAACCGTGATCTTCGAGGAGAAGCCCTCACCCTCATCGACCAGGGAGTCGAAGAGCTGTGCCTTTCTCTCCTGCAGTGCCAGCACCTTCTCCTCGATAGTCATCTCGGCGACCATCCGATAGACCATGACGTTCTTCGTCTGCCCGATCCGGTGTGCGATCACCGACCTCATGCACGATGAGATGGTCGATGGTGGTCAGAGTCGGCAGCAGTTTGTCGACGAAGACTGCTGTGTGCAGGTCGTCGAGGTTCACCGTGTCGGCACGCCGAACTTCGCTGGGCAGAGTCAGCGGCATCGCAGTTGCCCCAACAGTGGAGCTCAGCTGAGCGAGCACCCCGTCTTCGTGTTCGAGGCTTCTATTGCGATCTGCAAGCGACCCACGGCGGACCGGGAAGGTCTGCTCGGGGTGGTGATAGTGCCACTCCCACGTCAGGTATGCGCCCTGGTCGACATAGGTGATGGTGAGTGCGAGGTCGGGAGGCACGAGCACGGGCAGGCTCACCGAATCGTCTGAGGAGACAACCGTGGTGGCGTAGGCGAGTTTGGGATAGAAGTCCGTGAAGAAGTCGTGTATCTGGTCATGAGAGATGGCGATCGGTTCCCAACGACGCAGCATCTCAACCACCTGGTGGTCGGTGACTTTCTCTGCCGGAGTCAGGACGAGAGACAGGCCGGCGTGGGTCGAGATTCCGTAGAATCCATGATCGTCGACCGGGCCGCTGAATCCTTGGGCGAACGACTCGTCATCAATGGTGATCAGGGACCGCACCTGGAGACCCTTTGAGCTCGCTTGCACATCGCATTCAGTAACGCCTTCCTCGCCTTGGCGAACCAAGAGGCCGCGACTAGGTGCCGACGAGTTCGATGCCCAGCGACTTGGCCTGGTCGAAGAGACGCCACAGCAGGGGAGAGGTGAACCAGTCGAGGACAACCGTGTCGTCACTGGTGAGAAGGTGATGCGAAGTCAGGGCAGACAGTCCGTAGAGTTAAGCGAACCGGGCCGCCTGCCCTCGTGCATATGCGCGGGTGGTCGAGTTGTTGGCGATGGTGGACCAGGACACGTTGCCCTTGATCCAATTTCTGCGTGCGCCTTCCATCAGTGGTCTCAGCGTCACGACGAGGTCGGTGGAGCCGGTGAACTGCGCTCGTGTGATCGGGTGGGTTTCGAAGTTGCCGAACCGTGTGCGTCTTAGTTCGGAGATGTCGAAGCCGAGGGCCAGTCGTGTCGCTGCGCTGCCGGCCAGAGTTCCCCCGGGGCCCGAGGCCCAGACCGACGCATCGACTCGGTCGGAGGAGAACCCGGACAGAATCGACTTCCAGTCGGACTCCCTGGACCTGCGTGACGACGCGTTACTGCCATCAGAAGACCGGCTTCGGGGGCTCGTGTGCGCAGTGCCCCTGTGGGAGCTCTGCCAGTCGGCGTCTTCGGGGCAGCGTCGCTGGTCAGGGTCGTGCAATGCCGTTGAACCGAATGGCGCCACCTGTCGGATCGATGCCGCCATCAGTGCGGCCACCACATGCTTGCAGTCCCCACCCACGGGGCAGGTGCACCGCGAGGAGAGCACAGCGAACGATTTGGCCGTGGGGCTCTGCCGTTTCAGCCGCACGGTGCTGGTGTAATCGTGTGCGGCAGAACCCGACACATCCGCTCGAAGAGTCATGACCTCCGGATCCCAGCGGGCCTGGCCGACCACTCCCATATTGGCGTAACTGCGCCCACGCTCGTAGAACGTGGTGCCGAAGTAGTCCTGCAACTCCTTGGCACTTACGTAGGGCAGTTCACCGGGAGACATGAAACGATGGTCTCACTGGCCACTGACACAGCAGAAGCGGCCCCCGACCAATGGTCGAAAGCCGCAGCGGATATGGAGGGTCTGGTGCGCGACGAAGGCGTCGGCGCCACATTCTTGATGTCAGCGAACGGGGCCGGTGAACTTCTCGCCGGGGCCCTGTCCGGGCTCATCCTGAATCGCTGAGGCTTCGCGGAAGGCCAGCTGGAGGCTGCGCAGGCCATCGCGCAGAGGACGGGCGTGATGGTCGCCGATGACGGTTGCGGCTCCGGTGACCAAGCCGGCGAGTGCAGTGATGAGCTTGCGCGCCTCGTCGAGATCCTGCAGCTCTGCTGCCGGAACATCGGGGGAGTCCTCGGCCAGACCGCATTTGACGGCGGCGGCGGACATCAGGTGCACGGCTGCGGATGTGACGACCTCGACGGCTGGTACTTCGGCGATATCACGAGTGACATCGGCAACCGCCTCGGCGGGTACAGAATTTTCAGAACTCATGAGACTAGCTTGACATATGATTGAGTCGACGATTGCACGATCGGCTTCGATGTGCGAAGAGTCATGAAGCGTAGTACACTGAGTTGTGGTGCGAAGCGGGGTCTGACTCCCACCTTGATCGCGTAGAGCGATCGGGTCCAATGATCTGATGATCGACTGCCCGGGCGCAAGCTCAGGGCTGAAGGAATCAGATCGAGGTGTATTCACCTGATGCGTAACGGTGATCGAATCCGTTGCTCTGATGTGTGTGCAGGCTCCCTTGGCATGTGGTCAATGGGAGCCTTTTCTATTGCCACGACATCATTTGAGCTAAAAAGGAGTGAACACATCAGCGAGACGCGCATCAATGACCGGATTCGGGTTCCCGAGGTCCGGTTGGTCGGACCCAACGGTGAACAGGTCGGTATCGTTGCCATTCGCAAGGCACTCGACCTCGCTCGCGAGGCCGATCTCGACTTGGTCGAGGTTGCACCGCAGGCGAAGCCTCCCGTAGCCAAGCTCATGGACTACGGGAAATTCAAGTATGAATCTGCTCAGAAGGCCAGAGAAGCCCGAAAGAACCAGGCGAACACTGCGCTGAAAGAGATCCGCTTCCGTCTCAAGATCGATGAACACGACTACGAGACGAAGAAGGGGCATGTGACCCGCTTCCTGTCCGGTGGCGACAAGGTCAAGGTCATGATCATGTTCCGCGGTCGTGAACAGTCTCGCCCCGAAATGGGCATCAAGCTGCTCAACCGCCTGGCCGAAGATGTGTCGGATCTCGGCACCGTCGAATCCTCACCACGGGTCGACGGCCGCAACATGGTGATGGTCATCGGCCCACACAAGTCAAAGTCCGACGCCAAGGCCGAGGCCCGCAAGGCATCATCAGATGCCAAGGGCAACGTCGCTGAGGTGAAATCCCGACGTGATCGCGTCGCTGCAGAGAAGAACGCAGAGACCGACGCGTAAGAAGTAAGTACCGATTCGCTGGAACCTGAACGGTTCCAGCGTGTGAAGTAGTTGTCAGTGGTCGCCACCGACAACGAAATGCAAAGGAGAACGGCTCGATGCCGAAGCAGAAGACGAACAGCAGCGCCAAGAAGCGCATGCGTGTGACGGGCACTGGCAAGATCATGCGTGAAGGCGTGAACAACCAGCACAAGTTCGAGGGCAAGTCCTCGGCCCGTAAGCGTCGCGTTGCCGAGGACCAGGTCCTCACCGGCGGAGATCGCGCCAAAGCCCGCAAGCTTCTGGGCAAGCTCAAGGGCAAATGAGACCCCTTCGGGTCTCCACCCCGGGCAGCCACCGACGTGGTTCCCACAGCTTGAACCAGAGTCCGGCACCGCCGGTTGAACCAATTTTGAAGGAGTAACACGTGGCACGTGTTAAGAGAGCGGTCAACGCTCACAAGAAGCGCCGGGTCATCCTTGACCGGGCAAGCGGCTACCGTGGACAGCGCTCGCGCCTGTACCGCAAGGCCAAAGAGCAGGTCATCCACTCGCTGGTCTACAGCTACCGTGACCGTCGCGCCCGCAAGGGTGACTTCCGTCGCCTGTGGATTCAGCGCATCAACGCCGGTGCTCGCGCCAACGGCATGACGTACAACCGTTTCATCCAGGGCCTCAAGGCTGCTGGAGTCGAGGTTGACCGCCGTATGCTCGCTGAGCTCGCCGTCAACGATTCGGCCACCTTCGCGCACCTGATCAAGGTCGCCAAGGAAGCCCTTCCGGCTGACGTCAACGCAGCGAAGACCACTGCGGCCTGATCTGCGCACACAGACATTGTCAACGGCCCCGACCTTATTGAGGTCGGGGCCGTTGAGTCTGTTCAAGCCCTCCCCCTCTGGGGTCAGCACTCCGCCCTCCGAACACCCCTCCAGCCAGAATGCGGGTCCGCGAACTCCATGAAACTTCCAGACGCCATCTCCTCGCCGAATTCGAAGCGGGTCAAGCACGCGGTCAAGCTGCGGGAGCGCCGCAGCCGCAAGACGATGGGACAGTTCCTCGTCGAAGGCCCCCAGGCTGTGCGTGAAGCTCTGGAACGCCATGTTGAGCTCGAACTTCCGGGCCAGGTACCCGGAATCCCGGATTGGGTGGGGTCGGCCGCTGATCCTCAAGGTGCCGTCATCGAGCTCTTCATCACCGAGGAAGCCGCCGCGGCGCATCCCGAGTTCGTCCAGGCCGTCAAAGCGTATGACATCCGCTGGAACATCATCACCGAAGACGTGCTCGCCGAGCTGTCCGCGACAGTGAATTCCCAGGGCATCGTTGCTGTGTGCGAGGTCCTCGATGTGGAGCTGAGCTCGGTCATCGACAAGGAAACACAGCTCATCGTCGTCCTCTCCCAAGTCCGCGATCCGGGCAATGCCGGTACCATCATCCGCCTGGCCGACGCGGCCGGCGCCGATGCCGTCGTACTCACCTCCTCGAGCGTCGACATCTACAACGACAAAGCCGTGCGCTCGACCGCCGGGTCCCTGTTCCACACTCCGGTGGTCACCGGAGTCGGCCTCGCCGAGGTGACCGAACTGGCTCGTTCCCGTGGACTCCAGGTCCTCGCCGCGGATGCGAACGAACGAGCACACGACGTCCACAATCCTTGGGACACAGGACTCGATTTGGCCGCCCGCACCACCTGGGTCTTCGGCAATGAGGCGTGGGGGATGAAGGATGCGGACCTCGACCTCTGCGACGCCTCGGCGGCGGTGCCGATCTACGGAAAGGCAGAGAGCCTCAATCTCGCGACTGCTGCCAGCGTCTGCATCTATGAGAGTGCACGCAACCAGCGGATGTGAGCCAGGCTCACTCTCAGGGTGAAATGAGCTGACCGGCCCGCTGGTAGGAGACTCCGAGTATCTCTCCGATGTCTCGGACCCTCATTCCGGTCTCCTTCAGCAGTTGGGCGGCCAGCCGAGACTCTGCAGCCGATTCGCTGTTGGCTCTCGCAGCTTCACTTCGGAGGCGGGATGCCTCGTTGAGGTGTGTGCTCACCTCCTCGGGGACGATAGGTGTGACCACGACTTCTTCCTCGGATTCGGGGATACCAGCGACGAAGGCAGTAGCTTCTGCGATGATCTGTTTGCCTCTGCTATGCAGGTCGCTCCTGCCACTATGCTTCGCCGAGTTCGTTGTCGTACTGGTCGAAACTTCTGCACTGTGGTGTCATCTCTTTCGGTGTGCCGACCGAGAGCTGAGCGTGTTGCCCCAACGGTGATGCCGGTGTGGTTTGTGGGTTCGGTGATGGTGAACTCTTTGACCGCCGTCCTGGCCGCCATCTTGAGCTTTTTGACGACCGCAAGGCGCTTCATCAGACAGGCCGAAGTGATGGGGCAGGTCGACCTTGGGCAGCTCGATTGAGGCCACTATGGGGTTGGGTCCGCGTCACACCCACCCGATACGGTGAAGCCATGACGACTGAAGCTCCACGTGCTCCGAAGATCAAGCTGACCAGCCTGACGCCCGGCTACCTCGGCGATATCGGCCAGGAGGAGTTCCTCGAGGGTATGAAGTTCACCGAACTCGACCTCGCCGAGGTGGATTCCACCCAGGCCACGTACCTTGACTGTTCGCTGTCCCGAGTCAACTTCGGTCCAGCCGAGTCTCCCGTGAACCTCACCGGAGCACGATTTTCCGGCAGCAAGATCGAGGACTGCAGAGCCGATACTTGGACGATGCCGCGGGGGAGCCTCATCCACACCGAGATCTCGGGAACAAGGATCGGCGCGGGAGTCTGCCACGACAATGTGTGGGAGAAAGTCATTTTCAGCAATTGCCGCATCTCCTACTTCAACCTGCGTGGAACCAAGCTCACCGACGTCGAATTCCGAGACTGTGTCATCGACGAAATCGATCTCGACCGGGCCCAGGTGAGCCGTGTGTCGTTCCCCGGTTCGTCGATCGGCGTCCTGCAATGCGAGGGATCGAGACTCGGCAACGTCGATCTGCGGGGCCTGCAGCCGTACAAGATCTCGGGCGTACACTCCCTGGCCGGGGCCACCATCGACGAGATGCAGATGATGCTCTTCGCCGAACTCTTCGCCAGCGAACTCGGGATCAGGGTAGAATAACAGCCGGCGACGGAGCACATTCGGGCACGGAAGGCAACAGCACTGATGTTCTATCCACCGATGGCGGGCTACCTGCTCGTGACAACAGTCAGCGTCTTTCTCATCTTTGCTCAACGCAGAAAAGTGATCGGTAGAAATTCTGCGATAGGTATTCGGACGCGGCACACGCTGGCATCCGATGCCGCATGGGAAGCAGGGCACCGTGCAGGCGTGCCCTGCCTCTACGCAATGGCTGTCATCAGCACCGGCCACGCCGTGGCACTGTTCGGCGCAGAAATATCGAATGCCACGACGGTCGGCCACATACTATCCGTACTCGGCTGGGTGCTCATCCTCATCTGCGCTGTACTCACCGGGAAAGCGGCAAACCGTGCGGCGCGTTCAGTGGGCCCGTGACGCCGGCCCTACCGCTGGGCCCGCCCCACCATTCGCCCGCTCCGACTACTGCGAGTCCAGCGACTGAGCCGCTCGCTCACCCAGCTCATCGATGAGCACGCGCTCGTTCTCCGAATAGTCGACGGGTACGACGACGAGGTGGACTCCACCGGCCCTGAACGCGGACTCGAGCGCTTCCTGCATGTCAGCAACGTTGGTCAACCTGCGCCCGGTGGCCCCGTAGGACTCGGCATAGGCGACGAATTCGGGGTTGCCGAAGGTCAGTCCGTAGTCGGGAAGACCGTCCACAGCCTGCTTCCACCGGATCATCCCGTAGGAGCTGTCTTCGAGGACAAGCACCACGAGATCGAGACCGAGGCGCACCGCGGTCTCCATTTCCTGGCTGTTCATCATGAACCCGCCATCTCCGACGACCGCCATGACCCGACGCTCCGGATAGGTCAGCTTAGCTGCCATGGCCGAGGGAAGACCGGCTCCCATGGTGGCCAGAGCATTGTCGAGGAGGAGAGTGTTCGCCCTCGTAGTCCGATAGTTGCGGGCGAACCAGATCTTGTACATGCCGTTGTCCAACGCCACGATCCCGTCGACGGGCATGACCTGGCGCACCTCGGCGACGATGCGCTGCGGGATGAACCGGTCATCGGTCGAGCGCTCTTCGATCTTCTCCAGGATTCCTGCGCGCATCGGCAGCAGGGCCCCGGCGTTGGGCACATGTCCGACGAGTTCCACGGCGAGCCGGTCGAGGCTGGGGCCCAGGTCGCCGATGGTTTCGACCTGCGGGAAGTAGACCTGCTCGACGACTGCCGCCCGATAGCCGACGTGGACGACCGTCGGTCCGTTCTCGTCCATCGTGAACGGCGGCTTCTCGGTCGTGTCGTGGCCGATGGTGACGATGACGTCGGCTTTCTCGATCGCATCGTGGACGTAGTCGCGGCTGGTCAGGGCCGCGGTGCCCATGTACAGATCGGAGGATCCGGACACAGTTCCTTTGCCCATCTGGGTGGTGAAGTAGGGGATGCGCACTCGGGAGACGAACCTCGACAGTGCCTCGCTGGCATCCGAACGCGAGGCATCGGCACCGAGCATGAGCAGCGGTCGCTTGGCACCGCGGATCACCTGCGCGGCGGCATCGACGGAGTCGTCGCTGGCAATGGCTCGTCCATTGGTGTGCGGCTGCACAAGGGCGTATTCCTCCAGCGGCATGGCGGCGATGTCCTCTGGGAGCTCCAGGTGGACAGGGCCGGGCCGTTCGGACCGGGCGACGCGGAAGGCCTCTCGGACCATGGTGGGGACCATGTTCGCCGAGGTGATCTGTCGGCTGTCCTTCGTCAGCGGCTTCATCGTCGCCACGGTGTTGACGATCTGGAAGCGCGCCTGCTCGGCCGCGCGAATTCCCTTCTGGCCGGTGATCATGAGCACCGGCATTCCGCCGAGGTGGGCATATGCCGCACCGGTAGCGAGATTGAGTGCGCCGGGGCCAAGAGTGGTCAGGCACACGCCGGGTTTGCCGGTCAGACGCCCATAGGTCGCGGCCATGAATGCGGCAGCCTGTTCGTGGCGGGTGAGGACGAAATCGATGGAGGACTGGCGCAGAGAATCGATGAAATCGACATTCTCCTCACCGGGGATGCCGAAGATGCGTTCGACTCCCTCGTTCTCCAGGGCCGTGATCATAACATCGGAAGCTCGCTGAGTCGTCATCCTTCGACACTACATCGTCTGGCAACTGGTCTCGATGGTCCAGGTCACAGATCATGACGGTCGGGTTCACAGGCGATGGCACGCAGGCGGATCATGCTCGGGCCACCTCGGCGAGGGTGGGAAGCGAAATTCTGCGCACGACATCATCCGGACGGGTGGTCGGGTGCCGAATCACAGGCGATAGACTTGTCCGCGGTAGACGAACGGCACCTACGCAGGCACATAAAGGACATTGATGACTGACCAGCTCGACCCTCTGGACGAGTCGGCCGTGAAGGCGGCCGTCGACACAGCTTTGACGGCATTCGCGGACGCACGCACACTTGATGAACTCAAGACGGCGAAGATCGACTTCATGGGCGAAAAGGCCCCGTTGGCGTTGGCCAACCGTGTAATCGGATCGCTGGACAAGTCCGACAAGGCAGCAGCCGGAAAGATCGTCGGCAAGTCCCGAGGACTGGTCAAGAAAGCCCACGACGAGCGCATGGCCGAACTCGAAGCCGAACGCGATGCCGCAGTACTGATCGAAGAGTCCATCGACGTCACGCTGCCCACCGATCGGACGCGCCTCGGCGCCCGTCACCCGCTGAGCCTGATCCAGGAACAGGCTGCCGATTACTTCATCGGCCTCGGCTGGGAAGTCGCCGAAGGCCCAGAGATCGAATCCGAGTGGCTGAACTTCGATGCCCTCAACTTCGGTCCCGACCATCCTGCTCGTCAGATGCAGGACACTTTCTTCGTCGACCCCGCCGATGCCGGACTCGTGCTGCGCACCCACACCTCACCGGTCCAGTCGCGTTCCCTCCTGCAGCGTGGTGTCCCGCTCTACGTCGTGTGCCCGGGCAAGACCTTCCGCACCGATGAACTCGATGCCACCCATACCCCGGTCTTCCACCAGATCGAAGGCATCGCCATCGACAAGGGCCTGACCATGGCCAACCTGCAGGGCACCCTCGACGGCTTCGCCCGTGAGATGTTCGGGCCGGAGTCGAAGACCCGCCTGCGCCCCAGCTTCTTCCCGTTCACCGAACCGAGCGCCGAAATGGACTTCTGGTTCCCCAACAAGGTCGGCGGGCCCGGCTGGATCGAATGGGGCGGCTGCGGCATGGTCCACCCCAACGTGCTCCGCGCCGCGGGCATCGACCCCGAGGTCTACCAGGGCTTCGCCTTCGGCATGGGCATCGAGCGCACTCTGATGCTGCGCGAAGGAATCAACGATATGCATGACATGGTCGAGGGCGATGTGCGCTTCTCGGCTCGTTTCGGAATGAAGGCTTGATATGCGCGTCCCACTGAACTGGCTGGCCGACTACGTCGATCTCCCAGCCGATACGGATACCCACGCCCTCGCAGCCGAATTCGCCGCGATCGGTTTGGAAGAAGAAGACTACTTCGGGCCCGAAATCTCCGGCCCCCTCGTCGTTGCCCGAGTCCTCGATCTCGTCAAGGAAGAGCACTCGAACGGCAAGACCATCAACTGGTGCCGCGTCGACGTCGGAGCAGAGCACAACGAAGCCGACGACAACCCGAAGGACCCGCAGCCCGGAGCCGAGCGTCCCAGCCGCGGCATCATCTGCGGTGCCCACAACTTCTCAGAAGGCGACCTCGTCGTCGCCTGCCTGCCCGGCACCACACTGCCCGGAGACTTCCACATCGCGGCACGCAAAACATACGGTCACGTCTCCGACGGCATGATCTGCTCGGCCAAGGAGCTCGGCCTGGGCGACGACCACGACGGCATCATCGTCCTGGCCGACCTGGGTCTGACCGGCGAACCCGGTGACTCCGCGATCGAGCTTCTGGGACTCGACCAGGTCACCCTCGACGTCAACGTCACCCCCGACCGCGGCTACCAGCTCTCCATGCGCGGCATCGCCCGCGAGTACGCGCAGATGAAGGGCCAGTCCTTCACCGATATCGGCAGCCCCACCGTCGCCGAGGTCAACGCCCCCACCGATGACGGGTTCCCTGTCGTCATCGAGGACTCCAACCCCATCGACGGCAACGTCGGCTGCGACCAGTTCACCGCGCTGCAGGTCAACGGCATCGACCCGAGCGCAAAGACCCCATTCTGGATGCAGCGCCGTCTCATTGCCGCAGGCATGCGTACTATCAGCCTCACCGTTGATGTCACGAACTACGTCATGCTCGAACTCGGTCAGCCCCTGCACGCCTATGACACGGCGCTGCTGGGCGAGGAGATCGTCGTGCGTCGTGCGCAGGCGGGGGAGAAGTTCACGACCCTCGACGATGTCGAACGCACCCTGGATGCCGAGGACCTCCTCATCACCGACCGCGGTGGCAAGGGCGGCAAGATCATCGGTCTCGCCGGTGTCATGGGCGGAGCCGCAGTCGAGGTCAACGATGAGACTACCGCCGTCGTCATCGAGTCCGCGCACTTCGACCCGATCTCGATCGCCCGCACCGCACGGAGGCACAAACTGTCCTCCGAGGCCTCGCGTCGCTTCGAACGCGGAGTCGACTCGTTGCTCGGACCGGTGGCTGCACGCCGCTGCGCTGACCTGCTCGTCGAACTCGCAGGTGGCACACTCAGCCCGGCGACAACACAGGTCGGGCAGGCTCCCGAACCCACCGTCATCGAGCTTCCGGTCAAGCGCGTCGACTCCCTCGTCGGCGTCGACTACACGACCGCTGAGGTGACCGGGCTGCTCGAAGGCATCGGTGCAGGCATCGAGGTCATCGGCAAGGACCGTCTGGCGGTGACCGTGCCCTCCTGGCGTTCGGACATCACCGCAGACGTCGACCTCATCGAGGAAGTCGCCCGCACCGGCGGCTACGACCGGATCCCATCGATCCAGCCGGCTGCTCGCGCCGGACAGGGAATGACCGAGGCACAGCGCACACGGCGCCGGATCTCTAACCTGCTGGCCGCCGACGGCTTCACCGAGGTGCTGTCCTACCCGTTCACGTCCGATAAGCGTGATGATCAGCTGCGTCTTGAAGCCGACGACATCCGCCGTCAGCACATCCGCCTGGCGAACCCGATGTCCGAGGACCTGCCGCTGATGCGCACCAACCTGCTCTCGACTCTGGTCGAACTGGTGGCACGCAACTTCGGCCGCGGAGCCAAGGACGTCGCACTCTTCGAGGCTGGACTCGTCTCCACTTCGGCGGGTCTGCCAGCAGGGCCCGGACCACGGCACCTGCCCGGATACCACCCGACCGATGCGGAACTCGAAGAGGTCTACGCCTCGGTTCCTGTTCAGCCCTACCACTACGCGGGCATCATCTCCGGCAACGCCGAACTCCCCGGCGTCTGGGGCAAAGGTCGTAAGGCCGAAGCCGCCGACGTCATCGACACCGTGCGCCGTATTGCCCGCACCAACGGCATTGAGGTCACGGTCGAAGCCGACCAGATCGCACCCTGGCACCCAGGACGTGCCGCGAAGTTCGTCCTCGCCGATGGCCAGGAACTCGGACATGCCGGTGAACTCCACCCGAAGGTGTGCGAGAACCTGGGCCTGCCGGCCCGGACCGTGGCCTTCGAAATCGATCTCGATGCACTGCTGGCACAGGAGGACCTGCGCACCTGGGACGGTGCGCTGTCGACCTACCCGGTGTCCCGCCAGGACGTCGCCCTCATCGTCGATGCGGATCTGCCGACTCAGACCTTGGCGGCGACTCTGCGCGAGGGTGCGGGGGAGGAACTAGAACTGCTCGAAACCTTCGACCTCTACACCGGTGACCAGCTGCCCGAGGGCAAGAAGTCCCTGGCGTTCCGCCTGACCTTCCGCGCCGCGGACCGCACGCTCAAGGCCGATGACGCCTCGGCGATGCGTGAGGCGGCGACGAAGCTGGCCGCTGAGCGCCACGGCGCCGAAGTAAGAAGCTGAGAGGAACCCTGACCATGACCGAGAAGTTGCCCTACGGAACCAACCTTCCTGCCGATGTGGTCAGCGGTGACGCCACCGCTGTGCCCGCTGAGACGATCGCCGTCGTGACTGGGGGAGCCCGGGGCATCGGCCGCTATCTGTCTGAAGCATTCGCAAGTGCCGGGTATCACGTCGTTGTCACCGCCACTTCGGCGGACAAGGCGGAGAAAGCAGCGGCTGAGATCGTCGATTCCACAGGGGGAGCGGCCACAGGATACGGGCTGCGCGCGGATGACATCGACTCCGTGTCATCATTCCGCGAGGCAGTCATTGCTCTTGAAGCGGATACCGATCGGCGCCACCAAGTTCTGGTCAACAACGCCGGCCGCATCGAGTCCACCGAGGGCCCGCTGTGGGAGGCGGACCCGGAGAGCATCAAGGGTGTCGTCGACGCCAACGTCCTTGGTGTCGCCCTCATGATCAACGCTCTCGCCCCGGTCCTCATCACCAACGCCGAGGCGGCCGGGCGTCCCAGCCGCATCATCGACCTCAACTCGGGTTCAGGTGCGCAGGGGACGCGTGCCTACGCCGTGTATTCGGCGTCGAAGGCCTCCCTGTTCCGCCTCGCCGACTCCGTCGTCCACTTCGGCCATGACAAGGGCCTGCGTATCTTCGAAATGGCACCCGGCGTTGTGGAGACCGAGATGACGAAGTCGATGCCTGTCCACGATTTCCGCGGTGAAGGGGACTGGACGAGCCCGGAACAGGTCACCGATCTTGCGTTGGCTCTGGCTTCTGGCACGTTGGATGCGTTCACCGGGCGGTATGTGCGGGCAGGTACGGACAATGAAGAGTCATTGCTCGCCGAGGTAGGCGCCGGGTTCGGGAAGTCGACCCGGCGGATCTTGCTCGGCTGAAGGGGTTTGCCCGCCTCGAACTGGGCGAAGCTGCGAAACGGTTACGGTAAGTCCAGGTTTGTCACACAAGCCGAACTACACGGGCAGAGTCTCGATGTGGATGCAGACCGATCCGTTCATTTCTGTCTGATTCAGGGCAACGGCGATCGCCGTGGCGATGCATGCGCCCTGCTTTGCACCCCACCGCGATGCCACCGCCGTGGCCCGGATCACAGGCTGAAAGCCGAGCTGGTCACCACAACTCGATGATGGTTCAATCGCGCCCGCAGACGCGTCATCGACGACTGTGATTTCACGGAGCACTCCCGACAGAGGAGGAGACTTCAGCAGGTTCTCTGCGTGACCCATTCCGATAGTCGGAGTCTTCGCATCTGCCCACACGGTGACAGCAAGTGAACTTTCGAATCCGAGTGGAGTGGGATAGAGCCAGGTGTCGAGGTTGGCAATATTGACGGTCTCTGATGTGACAGCGCTGAGAGGGACGAGATAGTGCGCACCCTTCAGTTCGAAATCTCCGAAGTCGCCCACTGCCTCGTCGGCACACAGAGCAATCGGCAGGAGTGGGCCGCTGGAGCCAGAAGGACCCACGTAGGAGTCCATCAGGCCCACCTGAACCCATGCCACAAGGCCTCTGTCCACATGTTTGTCGACGAGGTAGGCGTCTTCCATGCCCCAGATCGTCGGAGATCCCGAACTGCTGTAGGTGCTGGGCCATCCGAGGGAAGCTGATTTGCTGACGAACGAGCTGTAGAGGTCAGCCTCTTCTTCCTCGGTAACCGATCGTGGCTTGGGGGAAAAGTCCCCATGGAGCGTCAAGAGGCATGTATCAACGTCGGTGTTCACGTGCATCAGCCTTCCCTTTTTCGCTGCGGCACCATTCTAGATCGAGCATGGGCGCACTTGCTCCGGAGAGGTTGTCTTGATAGGTGCGTCGATCACTCCGGCGACATCAACGTCGACTTTCGACCGCCAGGTCCCGTTGTCGGATGACTGGCAGGCGGTCCTTGCATTTGCCCTCTTGCCTCGCCCGCCGCCGGGTTTGATTGCTGCCTTCGAGCCTTTGGCGACGGTCTTCCACTTGCCGCTCGATTTGTACTGCAGCTCAATTACAACCTTGGCCTTCTTGCCCGTGAAGTTTTTGTTGGGATCTTGCCACCACCCGTGAACAGATGCCTCCCACGGATTGAAGTCGATGTGGACGAGGTCCATGACCTGGTCGAACCTTCCACCTTGTGTATCGGTGGCCTCCGATACAGACTGCGGGCCAGCTTCAATGTCGTTCACGATCTCTGCAGAAGCCGGAGTGGCACTCGTTGATAGCGCCACAGCTAGGGAGGCCGCTCCAAGTGTGCTGAAGACGCGGAAGGGCCGGCTCAATAGGGACATCATCGTTGACCTCTCTTGAAGTTTTATCGGCATGTCAGATTGTGGTTAAACGTTATCACGTACCTACGCAACTGCAATGCGACCTGTTGTGTAAGACGAGGGTTTCAATCTCCAGGCGCTGTGGCGTTGTGAGTGCGCTCGATGCCAAGACTGACGTTGCGTTCAGGCGCTCATCAACAATGCCGGACGCATCGAATCCACCGAACCGACTGGTCGCACCAGCCGCATCATCGACCTCAACTCAGTCGGGTGCGCAGGGTTAGCCTGCGAACGCGGTGTCGAAGGCTGCGCTCTTCCGGATCGCCGATTCCGTCGTCCACTTCGGACACGACAAGGGTCTGCGGATCTACGAGATGGCTCCGGGCGTCGTAGAGACCGAGATGACGAAGTCCATGCCGGTCCACGACTTCCGCGGGGAGGGTGACTGGACGAGCCCGAAGCAGGTGTCTGATCTTGCGGTCACTTTGGCCTCGGGAACACTGGATGCATACACTGGACGGTATGTGCGTGCAGGGGCCGATTCTGAGGAATCGCTGCTCGCGGACAACGCTGCCGAACTGGCGGACTCGGCCCGTCGCCTCGTCCTCGGCTGCGTTCCTCGGTCTTCGCAGAGTTCACAGGCAGACTGACGAATCGGCAGAGCAGTGATCCGCACACTTCTCATCGACAATTACGACTCGTTCACCTTCAACCTCTACCACTACCTCGCCGAGGTCAACGGCATCCCGCCGGTCGTTGTGCTCAATGACTGGGCCGACTGGCACCCGGGTGCATTGGATGGGTTCGACAATGTGGTGATCTCACCCGGGCCAGGTTCCCCGGATAAGATTGCGGATTTCGGCATCTGTGCTGAGGTGATTGCGACGGCGACAATTCCCATCCTCGGCATCTGCCTAGGGCATCAGGGGATCGTACTGGCTCACGGTGGATCCGTTGCTCACGCCCCCAGCCCACGGCACGGACGTCGGTCAGAGATCCGGAATTTCGGCGTCGATCTCTTCACCGATCTTCCGCCGACGTTCAGTGCAGTCCGTTACCACTCGCTGGCCGTCACCGACGTTCCTGAGGCGCTGGAGGTGACTGCGTATTCCGATGACGGTGTCATCATGGGGCTGCGTCACCGCACTCTTCCGCAGTGGGGAGTCCAATTCCACCCCGAATCGATCTCCACCGAGCACAGCCTTCAACTGCTGGGCAACTTCGCGCGACTGACCCGGGAGTGGGCAGGCAGGGAGACGGGATCCTCGAACAACACGACTCTGGGTTCTGGGACTTCACGCTCCGAAACTCTGGGCTCCGGCACGCTGCCGTCCGGCACACTTGACCGACCCGAGCCGGTCATAGTGGCCCTTCAGGTGGAAGCTTTGGAACTGTCGGTGCCGGTCGAGATCATCTTCGGAGCGCTCTATGGGGACGAGGAAGAAGCCGTCTGGCTTGATGGCAATGACCCGAGCAGTGGTTCATCGAGGTTCACCATCATGGGCGCGCCCACCGGGCCGAACGGCCGAGTCGCCACCGCGGATACGCGCACCGGCACGATCCGCATTCGACACACCGGAAGTGCTCCAGCAGGTACAACAGGCGCAGCGACTACAGTCCGCAGCGGCCTCTTCGACTGGCTCGAAGCCGAGCTGGACACCATCGAAGTTGAGGCTCCGGCACTGCCCTTCGACTTCCGCCTCGGCTGGGTCGGATACCTGGGATACGAGCTGAAGGCCGAGGTCGGTTCGCCGAACCTGCACCATTCGGACCTGCCAGACGCCACCCTGATGTTCCTCGACCGGGCCGTCGTCATCGACCATGATGAGTCGCAGGTCTATCTGCTGGCACTCAACGGACTCGGCGCGTCACCAACAGACTGCGAGACCTGGTGCGCACAGACGAAGACAATGATCCAGGAACTCACTTCGGCCGACCCGTTGGCACCTGCGGGAATGAGCGCTGGCCCGTCTTCCCGCACCGCTGCGCTTACCGCGACGTCGCTGGTAGCTCGTCAATCCCGCAAGCAGTACCGTGAAAACATCGAGCGAGTGCTGGAGAAGATCACTGACGGTGAGACCTATGAAGTCTGTCTGACCAACATGCTCGAAACACAGGGGGAGTTCGACACCCTGAGCGCGTACCTCGCTCTGCGAGCACAGAACCCCACCTCGTTCGGCGTCTATCTCGCCTCGAAATACGCGACGATACTGAGCACGTCTCCGGAACGCTTCCTGCGTATTGGCTCTGACGGTCGGGTCGAATCCAAACCGATCAAAGGCACACGAGCACGCGGCCGCACAGATGAGGAAGACCGTGCGATCAAGGACGAATTGCGCCATTCGGAGAAGGATCGCTCGGAGAACCTCATGATCGTCGACCTCGTCCGCCACGACCTCGGCGCTACTGCCGAACTCGGGTCTGTCGATGTCGATGTGCTCTTTGGCATCGAATCCTATGCCACCGTTCATCAGATGGTGAGCACGGTCAGCGCGGTTCTCGACCCCGAACATTCGCCGGTGGCGTGCGTCAGAGCGACCTTCCCGCCGGGGTCGATGACCGGGGCGCCGAAGCTGCGGACAATGTCGATCATCGACGAACTCGAGACTGGTCCTCGAGGTATCTACAGCGGGGCGATCGGGTACTTCTCTCTCAATGGCGCCGTCGATCTCAGCGTTGTCATCAGGACGCTGGTCGTCGCGGATGGAACCGTGCGGTACGGGGTCGGTGGTGCAATCGTCGCCCTCTCTGACCCCGATGATGAATATGCTGAAACCGTGGCCAAAGCTGCGCCCCTGCTGAAGCTGTTCGACGATGCCGCATTTCCCGGCGCAGTCGAGGACATGCCGCTTGGACAGGGAAGTAGTGACACGGAGCTCGAAACTGAGGAATCCACTGACAGGGAAGGCCTTGTGACATGACGATCTGGACCTGGGATACGCAGCAGAGAAAATTCGTAGCGGGTGGAGGCGACGGTGAACTTCTCCTCGCCGATTCCTGGTTCGTCGATGCGGGCCGAGTCCGCGCATTCGACCGGCATCGCCGACGATTCAGCAAGGCCGCTATCGAACTGGGGTGCACTGATGCGGACTCGGCCGACTTCTGGTCGGGGCTCATTGATCTCATTCCGCGCTCGGGGGAGTGGTTTCCCAGAGTAGAGATCCTCGGAGACGACGAATCTGCGCTCGGATTTCGGTTGAGACCAGCACCGCCTCGTACCGACGAACTCAATGTGTGGATCCCACCATTTGCAGATCCGCGTCAACACCCAGAGACAAAGGGCCCGGACATTGCACGTCTCGGCGAGCTGCGGACTCGGGCGCACGAGGAGCATAAGTGCGATGAGGTGCTGCTCGTCGACGAACACGGGTTCGCGGTCGAATCGGCAACCTCGAGCCTGCTGTGGTGGGAGGACGAGACGCTGTGCGTTCCGCACCCGGACCTCGCTCAACTTCCAGGTGTGACCACGTCACTGATCCAAGCGGAGGCACGTAAGCGGTCGATCGAGGTCGCCTTCCGGCGTTCGTCGCCCGCCGAACTGAGCGGACGGGAAGTGTGGTTGGTCAACGCGTTGCATGGCATCAGACGAGTTTGCGGCTGGTCAGGAATGCCACGCCATTCGCCCCCACCCATGTGGTTTTGGGACTGGAAAACTTGGCTCGAGTTGCATATGGCACCGATCTGACCGAGCAGCGCCTTTCGGCCTCATCATCGATGATGCTGCCTCGGCGGCCAGGTAGCACTGAGTCAGTGCGGGGCCCGGAACCGTGACCGGTCGCTGCCTCCAGATGCTGGTCAACAACGCCGGCTGAACTGAATCCGCTGAGGGCCCGTTGTAGGAGGCCGATTTCGAGAGTGCTCCCGGTGTCGTCACGGCAAAAGTCCGGGTGTCGCCCTCACGGGTAATGCTTTCGCCCCCGTTCTCATCCGCTTCGCCGAGGCGGCAGGTCGTTGGAATTGTGTCATCGACCTCGACTCGGGCGAGGAAGCGCAGGGGTTCCTGCTTATGCCGTGAACTTGGTGTGGAAGGCCTGCGTCGACGACATCGTCGTCCACTTCGGACACTGCAAGGGCTCCCGGATATTTGAAATGTCATCCGCTGTCGTAGAAGCTGAAAAGACAAATCCCATGCCTGCGCATGATTCCCTTAAGGGCAATGACTCGACGCGTCCGGAATAGGTCACGAACCTTGCGTTGGCCTTGGGGTCGAGGAAGCTTGACGCGTTCACAAACCGGTGCGGCCGTGCTGAGCCGGAGACCGGGCGTTCTTTGTATACTGAACTCGTCAACAGTAGGCCGAATTCAGATCGCCGACTTGTTCTTGGCAAACAGAGAGAATGTCTATATCCGCTATTCTCCGTCTGCGTTACTCTCATCGACAGTCGGCTCATTTTCCACCCATAGACATCTCTTTCAGATGTTCACGATTGCTCCTCAGGTCTCGGAACATCCGCACCATTTACCTGCAGGTCGCTCCTCGAAGCTGTAAGCGATGGCCAGAACCGGGCGAGTTGTAGCGTGCGAGAAGTTCGTAGAGGCATTCGACATGGAAAAGGCCCACGGCGCTCTACCTGCCCGACAAATTTTGAGGTGACGAGCTAGTAGAGTAGAAATCCGTCGAGTTGCAAGATCTCTTTTCAAAGACAATGATTGCTGTATGGACGCTCCCTTAGAGAACCTTCGCCATCTTCGTGACGAGCTAGTTCAATGTGGATGGGTGATCACATGCTTTCGATTTCAATATAAGATGCAGGCCTACATCGTTCTCGTTGAACGATATGTACCACCTCGTGTTGCGCCACAATATCAGATAGTGCAACTCACCTTCATTGATGTCGAGGATGCTAGAAGATCTCTGGTGGTTTCCGCTAACACCCGAGGGGTCTCGGCTAGCGTGAAAACCGTGCGCGAGTTCTTCGGAATAGAATGGACACAGAATACTGGCGACCTTATGACGCAGTTCTATTCTCGACTTGGCACCTGGATTCCAGCGTCGTTGCCGGAAGCGTTATCACCAGATGAACATGCCGCAGTGTTGCGTCAACTTGATGACGGTTCAAGCGAAGATCCAAACAGACTCTACTGCATGGGTGTGCGCAGAAACGGAAACCGAGCAGACGGGGAGCCTGGACGGCGGTCGGATTTCAATTCGCAGAAAACCGAAATGTTACGACCGGCGCTAATTGAAAAGCTAGGCGATGACTTTAGCATTAGCTTTCGGTACTCGGGAAACGAAGAAGACGAGCGAACTGATATGCAGATTTTTTGTCAATTCTCCGAGCAGCAAAGGCTCTGAATGTGAAATGAAGCGGTACCTAGATTGGCCGATGAAAGCGAAGTCGAACCCTTTGGTGTTCAGCGAATTGGAAGCTAGATGCGAAATATCCCCTCCCTGTGCGTCGTTAAATATTTCTGCTGTAAATTAATGATCTCAGCTATGGCTGAAGTTGTTTATATATAGAATCTACCTTCTAGGAATTGAATGGGTGTATTTCGATGAAGAAGTCAGATAAGGAACGTCTACTATCGTTGCTAGATGGAAGTCTCAGCGTAACGTTCATCGTGTTGAATCTGGACCTTGAAAGTGCACAAGATCGCGTAATGTGTGAAACGGAGAGGATAGTGAGAGATCATACTTACGAGTTACCGTTTCTTCCGTTCCGAGCCGCGCAGGCGAGTAGCTCATCACGTGACGGCGATATCGGCCTAGGGCTAGCGTATTGTCGAAGTGTTGTTCTAGGTCAGCGTGCATCTGGTGACAAAATTGGCTTCGGCCGTTCGCTTGGAACCGTTCGAGATGCCTTCTCCGGGCAACGTGAAATTCCTCTTGAAGAAACTGATGAGACTCTCGCTGAGATCATATTTGACGATGGCATCTGGTTCTATCTGGGTCCACCTCAGAGGTGCTTGTCATTGTGGAGTTCCCCTGTTAGGGGGTATTCCGTCTTAGTGGTCGAAGACCTGGATAGGCGGAGTGGCGAGGTGCCATGTACTGTGCGCCATGAGAAGGTGGACTTAATCCGACTATTGAGCGGTAACAATGAGGCTGAGAAGGTCACTCTGCGCTCGCTCGGATTCGACCTAACCTTAGGCGATGTTATAGATCGCCCATTAACGGATCTGATCGCAATATCGGTCGACAGTGTTCGAGGAAATCGTCTGGCTCGCGCACTTACGGTAGTCGCTGAGGCTGGTGTGCAAGACAATATTGAGCTGTTTCTCGATTTGAAGAATGATATTGATTTTGATCGCATTCTGGCTCAACAGGAAACTGGATATGTCCCTACTCCGGTGCGTCTTGATCTTGTCGAGGAGCCAGCAATCGAAGAGTCTTTCTCGGCTATGTCTGCAGATGGGCGTATCGTGCTATTAAATATCGATTCACTTTCGTTTAATCATGACTACTTGGGGTTTAGTACTGAGCGAATCCTGTTGGCTGTGATTCCCGTTCTTTGTGATCTATCGTCTTCAGAAGTCCCACTGGAGCGATTGCGTGAAAGTCTCGAGGCTGGTTCGGAAGGTGAAAGGCTGAATTGGCAATTGCACACGATTAGTCAGATTAGATTGACTCAGCTCAGCCGTGAGTTTTCTCGATCATCAACTGGACTAGAGCAAGCGGTAAAATGGGGCAACTCGGGGCAGCTCGCTTCTTCGTTGTATGTTGCCTACGGGAAAACGAGACGGAATGTTTCCGAGCTGACTGAACGTACAGCCGAGGTGATCGAATCGGTTTCCGAGTATAAGAGAAATACTAGATTGGACTGGACCAACTTTGCCGTTGCTGCTTTAACAGTTTTGGGCACGATTTTGGCTGGTCTGGGCGTGCTGGCTGCTCTGGTGTCGGTGCCATCTGGACCTTGGCATTTGTTAGCTGAGTTCGCACCACTTGTACTTGCTGTTCCGGTTGGTGCGCTCGTGATTCTTTTCAGGGTTTGGTGGATGGGAAGGGACCGTAATTCTTATTGAATTGCTGTAACGTTTGCCATCATCCACTCCACAATCGCAGCCACATGCGCATCCACCGAGTCGATCGCCGGTAGGGGAGCGGTCTCCGGTGGAACCAGCAGCCCGATCTCCGTGCAGGAAAGAGCAACGGCGTCCGCGCCGCGCGCCTTGAGATCGTTCATGATCTCGACATAGCGGGCACGGGAAGCATCGGTGAAGACGCCCTGAGTGAGCTCGTCGAAGATGATCTGGTCGACCTCGAGGCAGGTAGGTTCATCGGGGACGAGAGTGCGAATGCCCTGCTCCTCGAGCCGTTCGGTGTAGAAGCCGTCGAGCATCGTCCACTTCGTGCCGAGCACAGCCAGAGTCGAATGGCCCTGGCGCTTGGCCGTCGCCGCGATCGCATCGACAATGTGAATCAGGGGCGCATCGACCGCGGCCTCTACGGCAGGTGCGCACTTGTGCATGAGGTTCGTCGCGATCGCCACAGCCTCGGCGCCACCATTGACAAGGCGTTGCGCCGTTGCGGTCAGGGAGGCATCCGCTCCCGCCCAGTCCTCGGTGATCTGCAGGTCGCGGATATCGGCGAAGTCAGTGGAATCGAGAAGGATCCGGGCAGAGTGATGCCCGCCGAGGCGCTCGGCAACGGCTTGATTGATCTTCGTGTAGTACTCGATGCTCGAGTGCCAGCTCATTCCACCCAATAGGCCGATCCTGCGCATAGTCCATCTCCTCGTCCTCGTGTATCAGTGCCTTCCCTCCAGTCTCGTCCGAACCAGGGATTCCTGGTAGGCCCAGTTGCCTCTGCGATGACATAACCTGGACTTATGGCAAATGTGTTTGAGCAGGCGCTCGACGTCGGCGAACCGAAACGTCTGCTGGTCTTCGGCGCGATCGCCGAGGCAGGCAGCATCGGAGCAGCCGCACGCGAACTCGGCTGGTCACAACCGGCACTGTCCCAACACATGAACGCACTCGAGAGAGACCTCGGCGTCAAACTCTTCGAACGCACCTCTCGCGGTATCGTCCTCACCACCGCCGGCCAACTGACACGCATCCGCGCGAACGAAATAGCCACCTCGGTGACGGGGCTTCGAGGGGACCTGGCCAGAGCATTGGGCCTCGGCGGACGCAATGTCCGGCTGGCCGGATTCCCCAGTTTCGTCGTCGGTCCCTTGGCGGCAGCCCTGGGAAGCCTCGCCTCAACCTCCGGTACGGGCAGCGAATCCGTCCAACACCATTCCTACGAGGTCGCCGAGACGGAGCCGCCCGAAGCCATGACTCTGCTGGAGGCTGGCGAGATCGACGTGGCGTTCCTGTTCCACCACGAAGATGAGGAGGCTCCAAGTCTTCCTGCTCACGACACGGTCGACCTCGGGGCCGACCATCTTGACCTGCTTGTCCCCGAACGCTGGAACCGGGCTGGACAGATCACCCACCTCAGCGATGTCGCAGACCTGCCCTGGATCATGGGCTGTGTGCGTTGCCGCTCCACCGCCGAGCGTCTCTGCCGGCGTGCTGGTTTCGAACCACGCACACGACACATCACGGACAACCCGGGTGCGATCCAGTCGCTGGTCTCCAACGGACTGGGCGTCACCCTGCTGCCACGAAGCGCCCGCCGCTACTCCCAGGTGGCCGGCATCGACCCGATCGTCCTCGATGAAGCAGGGGCACGCAGAGTCACCGCGATGATTCCTGAGGGGCTGCGATCGACATCAGAGGTCGAGGATCTGTTGAATGCTCTTCGCTCGGTCGAAGTCGCAGGCGCGAGCGCAGGAGAACAGTGATGCTGACATTCACGAAAGTCCTCAACAAGTGCCTGACCACGATGACTGCGGTGGCGGTCATCATCATGATGCTCCACATCGTCATCCACGCACTCACACGTTCCCTCTTCGACGCTCCGATCTACGGCACCAACGAGATCGTCGAGTACTGGTATCTGCCGATTGTGGCACTGCTGGGGATTCCGGCCGCACAGCTGCAGAAGGAACACATCACGGTCACCATGGTCACCGAACGAGCAAGCAAAGCAACCGCCTCGGTGTTCACAGTCTTCGCCTGCACCCTCGGGGCGCTTGTTTCCCTGGGCTTCGCCTGGTTCGGTCTCATGAAGGCACTGGAGAACATGGCTATCGGCTCGACCGCCGACGTCTCCGATGTCATCACCTGGCCGGTCTACTTCCTCGTCCCGATCGTCTTCGTTCTCCTGGCCGTGCTCTACATCCTCGACGCCGTCCTCATCGCTCGGTCCGGTGAACCCGAGCTCGATCTTGCCACGGGCCGACCGGCCGAGCACGATGCCGACAACAGAACCTACTGACGAATTGCTGACGGAAACGATCTGTGAACGCAAATACTGATACCTCGGCTACCGGGTCTTCGCCGGACGGCAGCACGCATGCTAGCCCCCAGCTGCTGCCATCGGGTTCCCGCCGGAAGCCGCCCGGCTACCTCGCCCTAACCATCGGGTTCGGCCTAGTTATCATCTGCCTGATTGGCCTCTTCACCAGTCCAACGGCGGCGGTCGGTGGAACCTGGTGCATCGTGATGATGCTCGTGCTGCTGTTCCTCTCGGTCCCCGTGGCCATTGCCCTGTCCGTGCCGTCCGCCATCGGCGTATACGCGGTCAGCGGCGTGCCCGCGACCATGAATATCCTCTCGACGGCCCCCTTCAGCGCGGTCTCGGACTGGACGCTCAGTGTGCTTCCCATGTTCATCTTCATGGGCATGCTGCTGACCCAGTCCGGCCTGTCGACGAAGGTCTATCGAGTGGCTGACCACTGGTTCAGCTGGCTGCCCGGCGGCATCGGCATCGGCACGACCTTCGCCGGGGCCGGACTCTCCGCAGTGACCGGCTCGACCATCGGCATGACCTACGCGCTCGGTCGGGCCGGGATCCCCGAGATGCTCAAGGCCGGTTACGACAAACGCATGGCGGTCGGCACGATCATGGTCTCCGGGATGACGGGCAATCTCATCCCACCGTCGATCCTCATGGTCATCTACGCCGGCATCGCCTCCGTGCCTGTGGGCCCGGCACTCATGGCCGGTGCCCTACCCGGCATTCTGCTCGCCGTCTGCTTCGCGATCTTCATCTTCGGACTCGGTGTGGTCTCCCCGAAGCTCGTCGGCCGCGGTGTCGACGGTGTCGAACGCAACACACCGAAATGGCGCCAGCGCTTCAGCTCACTCGGGGGGATCTGGGGATTCCCTGTCATCCTCTTCGTGCTGTTCGGCGGCATGTTCTCCGGGATCTTCACCCCCACTGAAGCCGGTGCCGCTGCGGCCCTGTGCTCGCTGCTGCTGTGCCTATGGGAGAAGCGCCACGACAAGCCCTGGCAGAAGGTTGCCGAGTCAGCGCTGGCCACCGTGTCGGCAACCTCGGCGATCTTCTTCATCATCATCGGCGCCACGATGCTCACCAGCCTGCTGGCCATCACCGGCCTGGCACCCATCCTCACCGGTTTCATCACGGATCTGGGGCTGTCTCGGATCGGGTTCCTGCTCGTCCTGATCGTGCTCTACATCATCTTGGGCATGTTCTTCGACACCATGTCCATGATGCTGCTGACAATCCCGATCCTGCTGCCGACACTGGAAACGATGGGCGTCAGCCCCCTCTGGTTCGGTGTCTTCGTCGTCCTGCTCGGCGAGTTCGGCATGGTCACCCCGCCGGTCGGCATCATTCCCTACATCATCAACAGCATCGTCAAGGACAAGGACGTCAACCTCGGCGCGAACATCACTCTGCGCGACATCTTCATCTCGCTGCTGTGGTTCCTGCCGGTCGCAGTGGTCTTCCTTGTCCTCCTGGTCGCCGTACCAGGCATGACGGAGTGGTTGCCGGACCTCATCGAGCGCACCAGCGGAGGCATGGCCGGCGGCTGACCCTCGCCGAGGTGGCTCCACCACACCGTCGATACCGCCGTCCCCGTGGCTTCCGCCGGTTCAAAGGCGGGTGACTTGTGTGAGGGGAGTCATGATGTGGCACACCTCATTGAGGCATAGAATTTAAGGGAATTCTCAGCTTTCGTTCAAAGGAGACCCATGAAGCGCATCCGATCCGCAGCTCGTCCCGTCCAGGCCATCGCGGCGATCGCAACCCTGGCATTGCTGGCCGGGTGCGCGGGATCCGTCGGCGGCGACGGATCGGGGTCGAGCGACTCGGCGGGGGAGGGCTTCGCCTTTGATGCCTCTCAGGATGAGATCGATGAGGCTCTGGCCGATC
>JAKDSA010000102.1 GCA_030457025.1 Brevibacterium sp.
GGGCAGCCTTTGCGGCTGGTGGGGCAGGGGTCTGACGGTGCGCTTCTGCGCGCCGACGCTGACGGGGCGGGGTTCAACCAAATGTCGGTTGAACCCGGCCCCTGCAGCGTGTTCGAAGCTCTCGGTACTCGCCTCAGGCGTCGTCGGTCGGAGTGTCCTCGCCACCACGATGGAATGCATCCCGTGCGCGATTGACTGCGGCCTTCGCCCCCGTGGGCACGTTCTGTGCCGCCTTCGACTGGGCCTGCTTCTGCGACCGCGGGCCGGTGGCACCCTTTAGGCCCGTGGTGTTCTTGGCGTCCTCGGAGGCGTTGGACGCGAACAGGGTGTTCCTGATCTCCTGGGTCATCTCGCCCAGGCCGCCCGGGTTCGAGGGCATGAACAGCACATTCGAACGGCCCTCCTGGGCCACGTTCTGCATGGTGTCGAAGTACTGAGTCATCATGAGCAGCTGCTCGGCGGTCCTGTCGATGCCGACCTCCTGCAGTTTGGAGTACTGTTCGGCGATGCCTTCGGCAATGGCCTTGCGCTGGGCGGCCACGCCCACACCGTGCAGGCGCATCGCCTCGGATTCGGCCTGAGCCTGGGTGACTCGTTTGATCTTGTCGGCCTCGGCCAGAGACTGTGCGGCGACCTTATCGCGCTGTGCGGCATTGATGGAGTTCATCGAGTCGCGCACCTTGGAGTCCGGGGTGATGTCCGTGACCAGGGTGCTCACGATCTTGAACCCGTATCGCTTCATCGATTCCGAGAGCCTGCGCTCGACGTTCTCGGCGATGTCGTCCTTCGATTCGAAGGCCGTGTCCAGGGTCAGTCCCGACAGTGCCGAACGCACGGTGTCGAAGACGTACGACCTGATCTGCTCCTCGGAGTTCGCCAGCTTGTAGTAGGCGTCGGTGACGTTGTCCTCTTCGACGACGTACTGCACGGCCACGGGGACGGTGACGAAGACGTTGTCGCTCGTCTTCGACTCGATGTTGACTTCGAGCTGCTGGACGCGCAGCGAGATCGGCTTGCTGGTGGTTTCGACGAGTGGCATCTTGAAGTTCAGGCCGGGCTTTGCGACTTTCTTGAACTTGCCGAACCGTTCGACGATGATGTTCTCCTGCGTCTTGACCGTGAAGAACAAGCTGGTCCTCAGCTTGCCGAACAGCAGTACGGCAAGGATGACGACGATGACGATAACGGCGATGACGCCGCCTGTGAGGATTTCCATGGCTGCTCCGAGCTTTGTGGGTACGCTGCTTCTTACAACATCTGTTGCTGACCCACTCTAGTGACAAGCGGGGTGTGGCGCGAGTGGTGTTCTACGGGCACGCGCTGAGAGTGCGGCTTTGACCTCGAACCGCTCTGATCAGCCTCGCTGCTCGTGCTTCTTCGTTCGCTCAGTGCGGAGGCGGGTGATGGCCAGAATCAGGGCGCCGACGAGGAGCAGGAGCGACAGTCCCCAGAAGACGGTCGTCGCATTGTGCAGCATCGGGGCAGCGGCAAGGGCCTGGCAGGCAACGACAAGCATGAGCAGTGCGATGATCCATCTGGTCGTCACTGACAGACGCATGGTTTCTCCAATCGAGATTTCTCAGTTCCCTGTGCTTTCGCCCCTCGTGCAAGCGTAAGTCTTGTTGTCGTGATGGGGAAGTGCTTCTGGGGCGGAAGGGCGTCATCGGTGTGGAATCGTTCGGAGCGCGCAGGCAATTCAGTGCATAGTAATCGGTGGATACATCTGATGTCAGACGTATACTGGAACCTCGGTGCGGATCGATCGGTGAAGGGTGACTATGGCGAGAACATCAACGACGACCTCCGACAGGATCAAGGATCTCATCCTCGCAGACGGACTTCGGCCCGGCGACCTCCTGCCCACCGAAGGTGAACTGTGCACCCGCCTCGGCGTCTCCCGGTCAAACATCAGAGAAGCCGTCCGCAAGCTCTCGACGCTCGACATCGTCGACGTCCGCCACGGACACGGAACCTATGTCGGCGAGATGTCCTTGGACGCGCTCGTCGAGGCCCTGGTGTTCCGCGGGGTGCTCAGCCCCGGCGATGACCTGCGGGCCCTGCGGGACGTCGTCGAAGTCCGGCAGGCCCTCGACTTCGGAATGTCCGAGGCGATCGTGTCCAGCCTGGAGGGCACGACGAATCCCGAACTCTCGGCACTGGTCGATGACATGGTGGCCATGGCACAGGAGGGAAAGTCATTTCCCCAGCAGGACCGGGCCTTCCACACAGGTCTGCTGGAGGCGTTGGACAATTCCCTCGTCGGGCAGCTCGTCGCCGCCTTCTGGGATGTGCACACGGCGGTGCTGCCGCGCCTCAACGTCGCAGTCGCGGCCGACCTGGAGCAGACGGCCAAGGCGCACGGGCAGATGCTCGACGCGGCCCAGTCCGGAGACGTCGAGGCCTTCCACGCTGCGATCACGGTGCACTACGAGCCGATCGCCCGCGCCCTCGATCAACACGTCAACTGAGACAGCACGGAGAACACAGAGAGTGGAGAACTGATGGAAGTCATCATCGCCGACGACCACGAGCTGGCGACATTGGTCGCCGATGCCATCGAGAGGCTCCTGCGAGACGATTCCGCACCCGTGCTCGGCCTGGCCACCGGATCGAGTCCACTCAGCGTCTACGATGAACTGACTCGGCGTCACGAACGCCAGGGGCTGTCGTTCGCCGAGGTCCGCGCCTTCATGCTCGACGAGTACGTGGGGCTTCCGGCCTCGCATCCGCAGAGCTACCGCAATGTCATCGACACCGAGCTCGTCTCTCGCGTCGACTTCGCCGAAGACGCTGTACACGGCCTGGACGGAATGGCCGAGGATCTCGTTGCTGCATCGTCGGACTACGATCATGCCATCGCCGAGGCTGGGGGAATTGATCTGCAGATCCTCGGCATCGGCACAGACGGTCACATCGCCTTCAACGAGCCCGGATCATCACTGGCCTCGCGCACCCGCGTCAAGACCCTGGCCCACCAGACGAGGATCGACAACGCCCGCTTCTTCGATGGCAATGTCGACCGAGTGCCGCAGCATTGTCTGACTCAGGGACTCGGCACGATCATGGAAGCTCGCCATCTCGTGCTCATCGCCACCGGCGGACACAAGGCAGAGGCCGTGCACCAGATGGTGGAGGGCCCGATCTCATCGATGTGGCCGGCAACCGTCATGCAGATGCATCCGCATGCCACGGTCCTCGTCGACGACGCGGCCGCATCGCGGCTGCAGTTGGGTGACTACTACCGGCAGACCTACGCGACCAAGCTGGACCGAGAGAGGCTCTAGACCGCTGCCGGTCGGGCGGTGACGATCAGGGCGTTTCGCAGGCGTCGACGAACCACGAGGTGATCGTGGCTGGGTGGGTGATCGCCGTTCCCACCACCACTGCCTCGGCGCCGGCCGCCAGCACCGCTGCCGCGTCGGAGGGGGTGTGGATGCGGCCCTCGGCGACGAGCATCGGAGGCAGGCCCGCCTCCCGGATCTGTTGCAGGAGTTCGAGATCGGGTCCTGTCGTCTTCGGGCGCTCGCCCGAATAGCCGGCCAGGGTGGTGCCGATGAAGTCGGCGCCGGCCTTCGCCGCACTGCGTGCATCCTCGAGACTGCCGCAGTCGGCCATGACCAGCGCATCCGTCTCCTCGTGCAGGCGATGAATGGTCTGGGCCAGGGTCAGTCCGTCCGGACGTTGACGCGAAGTGCCGTCCAGGGCCACCACATGGGCACCGGCCAGTGCCACGGCGTGGGCGTGCTGATAGGTGGGAGTGATGACGACGTCAGAGGTGCCGTCCTTCCACAGGCCGATGATCGGAGTCTCGACCGCGGAGCGCGTCGCCTGGATGTCGTCGAGTCCCTGAATGCGCACTGCTGCAGCGCCGCCGCGCACGGCGGAGGCAGCAACCTGCGCCATCGTCCGTGGATCCCGCATGGCCTCACCCGGATAGGCCTGGGCCGAGACGATGAGGTGACCGCGCAGGGCCTCGCAGATCTCCTGTTTGGTGAACATCAAACCGTCTCCTCTCTGGTGCCTGCTTCCCCGGTATCTGTCGACCAGAGGCTGGCCGCTCCGATCAGAGGGGCATCCGATCCCAATTCTGCCGCTCGCAGTTCGAGCCCGCGAACGGCGGGGATGAGTTCGGCCTCGAACACCTCACGCAACGGGTGCCACCAGTGCTCTCCGGCACCCGCGAGGCCACCGCCGATGACGATGACCTCCGGGGACAGCACATTGGCCAATCCGCCCAGCGCCTCTCCCAGCGCGCGTCCGGCCCGTTCGAAAGCCTGCTGGGCGATCGCCTCCCCAGCGGCTGCGACCTTCGCCAGCTCGCGTGTCGAAGACACGGTCGCGCCGCTGGCACGGCGATGTGCCGAGAGGACGGCGGGCCCCGAGGCGATGGCCTCGACGTGACCGACCCCGCCGCAGGGGCAGGGCAGCCCCCGGGCGGCTTCGACCGGAATGTGACCGATGTGCCCCGCCGCGAAACGGCGTCCTGTCAGCAGGCGCCCAGCAGTGATGAGGCCACCACCGATGCCCGTTCCCGCAGCCACCAGCAGTGAGCTGCGGGTTCCGCTGGCCGCTCCTGCGAGCGACTCCCCGAGGGCATGGGCATGGACGTCGTTGACGGCCCGTGTCTCGATCCCGAGGCGGTCGCTGAGTTCACCGGTCAAGCGTGTTCCTGTCCAGCCGGCAAGCGAGTCCGTCGCCGAGACCACTGTTCCCGTCTCAGGGTCGATGACGCCGGCCGAACCGACTCCCAGCCTCCACCGAAGATCTGCACCGGAGGACTCAGCTTCGGTCTCGCGCATCACCCTACGAACCACCTCGGCGATGGAGTCGAGGATGGCCTCTCGCCCCTCGGCTGCGGGCGTGGGCACCTCGCGGAGGTGGCCCACGGTGCCGTCGATGACGCAGCCGGCACGGATCTTCGTGCCCCCGACGTCGACGGCGACCACCACGGCCGTGGTCACAGAAGTCCCTCGGCGGAGATGGTCTCCCTGACCCGAGCGGCCTCGTCTGCGTCGAGGGCGAGCATCGGCTCGGCCATGCGATTCGATTCGATGACGCCCATGAGCTGCAGAGCGGTCTTGAACCCGCCGAGGCCGGTGGCTCCGGCCGACACACGCTGAGGATCGGCGGCTCCGGTGATCTGGAAGAGTCGCGCCAGACGGTCCTGCTCAGTCTTCGCAGCCACCCAGTCCCCCACCTTCGCTGCCTCGTAGAGACGCACATAACCCGCCGGGTCGACATTGCCCAGACCCGGAACGATCCCGGAAGCACCGCCGAGGAGCGCACCGTCGGCAACCACCTCGTGGCCGGTGAAGACAGCGAAATCACTGAGGTCCCGGGTCTCGAGCAGCAGCCGGCGGAACGCCACGTCATCGGCCGAGGAGTCCTTGACCCCGGCCAGCACACCTTCCTGGGCGAGTCGCACGGTGAGTTCGAGCGGCATCTTCATGTGGGTGCGCACGGGAATGTCATAGGCGAAGAGGGGGACATCGATATGTCCGGAGATCGTGCGCAGGTGGCGCTCCACCTCGGCGGCATCGGAGAGCGCATAGAAGGGAGTGGTGACCACGGCGGCGTCCCCACCGATCGCCAGCAGACGATCGGCCTCATCGAGGACGCGGTTCGTGCTCTGCTCGCTGATGCCCACGAGAACCGGAACTCGACCGTTCGCGGCCTCGATGGCCGTGTGCAGCACGAGATCGCGTTCGGCGCTGGTGAGGTAGGGGACCTCACCGGAGGAGCCGAGTGCGAAGATGCCGTGCACCCCACCGTCGACGAGGTGGTTCACGAGAGCGGAGATGCCTGCGAGATCGACCTCCCCGTCCTCGGTGCGTGGTGTCAGCAGTGGTGGGATGATGCCGTGGAATTCACTCATTACTCTGTCCTTGCTTGATGGTGGTGTTGTCCCCTGCCGAGGCGGTTGCTGCCAGGGAGGGGGAGGTTGAGGTGCGGCGCATGTACTGGGCGCGTTTTCCATGGATCGTCAGGGCGGTCACGTCATGGTCGTCGTGGTTGTGGGGCCCGGTGAACAGGGAGAGCACGTAGCCGAAGATGACAGCGCCGACGAAGGCGACAGCCGATACTGCGAACGGGGTCAGTCCCGCGACGTCTTGGACGTACCAGGCGAGCGCGGCGCCGAGGAGGAGGCCGCCGAGGACTCCGACGGAGTTGGCGCGTCTGGTGAAGATGCCGAGGGCGAAGACACCGGCGAGCGGAACCCCGAACAGTCCGGTGATGGACAGGAACAGGTCCCAGGTGTGGGCCTGATCGGTCGCGGACAGGTAGAGGGCGACGGCTACCGAGATCGCTCCGACGATGACGATGACCAGGCGGGAGAAGCCGACTCCGGTGCGTGCCTGAGCATCCTGGCGGGGGAAGAACCGATCACGGATGTCGACGGTTACGCAGGCGGAGATCGAGTTCAGGCTCGAGGAGATCGTCGACTGCGCGGCGGCGAAGATCGCAGCGATCAGCAGACCCGAGATGCCTGCCGGGAGTGCGGTGACGGCGAAGTAGGGGACCAGCGCCGAGGTGTTGAAGCCGGTGGGGAGGGCCTCGGCGTGCTGATAGTAGCTGTAGAGGACGGTGCCGATTCCGTAGAACAGGGGAATGGTCAGCAGGGCGAGGAAGCCGTTGACGATCAGCGACCGCACGGTGCTCTTGGGCGAATCGGTCGTCTGATAGCGCTGCACCACGTCCTGGCTGGCCGTGTACTGGTGGAGGTTGTTGAAGACCGAGCCGAGGAAGACGATCGGAATGGCCGCTGCGGCTCCGCCGAACTTCCAATTGTCAGCCGAGATGAACTTGTCGTCGGCCGCGGCGTCGCCGGCCACGGTGGCCAGGCCCCCGTCGAGAGCGACGATGCCGAAGACGAGGATCACGGCAGCACCGACGAGGAGGATGATGCCCTGGACCACATCCGACCAGATGACGCCTTCAATGCCGCCGAGGAAGGTGTAGATCACGGACAGGACGCCGACCGCTGCGGCGACGAGGATGGGGCTGATGTCGGTGACCGAACTGATCGCCAACGTGGGCAGGTAGATCACGATGGCCACACGTCCGATGTGGAAGAGCACGAACAGGACCGATCCGAGGACGCGAACGGTGGGGCCGAAGCGCTCCTCGAGGTACTCATAGGCGGTGGTGACGTCGAGCTTGCGGAAGAAAGGGATGTAGAACAGGACGAGCAGCGGGACGATCGCGAAGATGGCGATATTGCCCGCCGCATAGGACCAGTCCGCGAGGAAGGCCCGTTCGGGAGTCGACATATAGGTGATGGCCGACAGGGTCGTTGCATAGATGCTGAAGCCCGCCGCCCAGGCAGGAATCCGACCGTTGGCCTTGAAGAAGGAGTCGGTTCCGGCGCTCGCCTTGCGGGTGAACCACACGGCGATGCCCAGAGTTGCCAGCAGATAGATGATGATCACGGCCCAATTCAGGCCGCCGAGTCCCGGAGCGTCCATGCTCCCTCCTCCACAAGAAGACCGAACGGGATGGCGTCGATGCCAAGTCCCGACTGATACATAAGACGTCTGATGTCCTACGTTGCAAATGTACGCCGAAGGTGTCCTTGTGCACAAGCCTTGTGTGAAGCCTGCGGGTGGATCGTCGGACACCCTTTCGGTATTGATGAACTAACTGATTACAGGCGTGTCTACGACTTGCTTGAACAGGGTGAAATCCAGCGAGTGGGCCGAGGCGCTTCGGCGCTGGCTGCGAGGCCGAGGCAGCACTCCCTCGTCACTGATGAAGACTGCGTCGTCGTTTCCCAAGGCACTGCCGCGACTCCGCACCGCGTTGGAGGTGCTGTCGCCAATGTGTTCACGGGGCTCTGAAACATGAGTGCTTGTGGGCAGTGCGTCGCAGGTATTCGCCCACCTGAACGACCCCTCAAGGCCGACTACCCGGGCATGTGGGAAGATTGAAGGCGTGTCGAAAACTCTTGAGATCCTGACCCCGGAGGGCCTGCCGCCACTGGCCGAACGCCCGGGTGTCTCCTTCATCATGCCGGTGCTCAATGAGGCCGAGCACATTGCCACAGCGATCACCACGATCTTGGCCCAGGACTACGACGGGGACAAGGAAGTCGTCCTCGCGCTCGGGCCCTCGACCGACGACACGAACCGCATCATCGCCGAGATGGCTGCTCAGGACTCTCGGATCCAGACTGTCGACAACCCCGACGCGGCGACGCCCATCGGCCTCAACCTCGCGATCGCCGCGACCCATCACCCCGTGATCATCCGCGTCGACGCGCACTCCGGGCTGTGCACCGACTACACGCAGCAGGCCATCGACACCCTGCGTGCGACCCAGGCCGCGAACTGCGGCGGGCTCATGCTCGCGCGCGGCCGCACCTCCTTCCAGAAAGCCGTTGCCCGGGCCTACATGTCCCCGGTCGGGTTGGGCGGTCCGGCCTACCATTCCGGCGACGAAGCGGGCGAGGCCGAGTCGGCCTACCTCGGCGTGTATCGACGTGAGGTCTTCGACGACCTCGGCGGGTTCGATGAAGGCATCAAGCGTGGTCAGGACTGGGAGCTGAATCTGCGCATCCGCACTGCCGGGGGCCGCATCTGGTTCAACCCGGACATGGAGGTCACCTACTGGCCACGCGATTCCTGGTCGAAGATCGCCCAGCAGTTCTGGGCCACCGGAATCTGGCGGGCCGAGCTCATCCGTCGCTACGGATCGGCCAACTCGCTGCGTTACTTCGCACCACCGCTGCTGGTCCTCGGCATGGGCGCCAGCGTCATCGAAGCCCTCCTGCAGATTACGGGGCGGACGAAGACCTGGCCCAAGTTCCTGCGTCGTTTCACTTCCCTGGTCCACGTGCCCAGCCTGGGCTACGTGTCGGGAATTCTCGCGACCGCCTCGGCGGCCAAGGACTGCGGACGACGCGAACGCGCCTGGTTCGGACTCATCCTGCCCACCATGCACCTGTGCTGGGGCGCCGGCTTCCTGCGCGGGCTGATCACCGGCGCCGGAGCGACGAAGGACGGCAGCCGTTGAGCAAGAAGAACCGCAGATACGGGCGCAGCGAACGCGAGCAGAACCAGCGTGCGCAGGCCAACGGCTCTCAGACACCCGACGCGCCGCTCGACCATGACCGCGCTCCCGTTCCCGACCGTCCGGCGCCGAAGAAATTCAATGCACCTCTCTGGGCTGGGCTCATCGTCGTCATCGCCGTCGTTGCCGTCCTTGGGTTCAACATGTTCAGCAGCAAGGACCACCTGACAGTCGACTCGCTCAATCAACCCGCGGTTGCCGCCCTCGACGGTGGATCCGATGTCTATCCCGCGAACTCCAAGCGCGCATTCACCGAGAACACGAAGTTCGGCTACCTGCCGGCTCCGACTCTGACGACACTCGGCGATGGCACCGTCGTCGCCGCTGACCCGGAGGCCGCGCCCAAGGACATGGGACTCAAGGACGACCTGTCCACGCTGGATCGGGATTCGTTCCTCGCCCAGACCATCAAACCCCCGCGTAAGGGAACTGCATCCGGTGAACCCATGACCTGGGATCAGATGATCGATGAGATCGCCGGAGCCACCGTCCTCATGCCCCTCGTCGAATCGCCCGAAGTGGCAGGTCCGGTGCTGGAGAAGGTCGCCGAGGCGGACAGCGCCGAATCGACAATCGTGCGGACCTCGAGCGCCGCGGTCGCGAAGGCGGCATCTGACGCGGGTGTGGCCGCGATGTTCACCGGAGATGTGACTGCTTCGGGTGCCGAGTCGTTCTCCTCATCGGGATACACGATGATTGCCGTCGACGCAGCAGACGCAGCGGAGTGGACCGGCACAGACCTCAAGGTCTGGGCGACCGGAGTCAAGGACGAAAAGCAGCTCAAGGAACTCGCCGAGGCGGGAGTCTTCGGAGCTCTCAGCACGAATCCGTACACCATCCAGCCTTCGGATGTGAAGACCGACTGAGTCTGACAGGATGGCCGGGGGAGCACCTCGGCGGCTGTTATGCACTGTCCGCCCGACCAGCACAACCCACGATCAGGAGATGACATGACACAGCCCATCGGCAACCCATCGCACATCGGCAACCTCGATGCCTCGCAGCTCGGCCCCCAGCCGACCTACCTGCCCGACGACCACGCAGACGTCGAAGCGAAGAAGCGCCTCGACGCCGGCGAGGAGCCCATTGATATCGTCGCCGGACTGCCGGCCTCCTCCCTGGCCTGGGCGATCCTCGCCGATGAGGCCCATGGCGAGGGCCGCCTCGTCGACTCCTACGCCTATGCCCGTGTGGGCTACCACCGCGGACTCGACTCCCTGCGTGCCGCCGGATGGCGCGG
>JAKDSA010000103.1 GCA_030457025.1 Brevibacterium sp.
GGGTTGAGTGCCTGCGGGCGCGAAGTTCCGGGAATGATGGCGATGTTGAGCATGTCCGTCCTCTGTTCGGTGTCAGTGTTCAGTTTCTGGTGGTGCTGGTTTCTGGTGGTCGGAAACGGCAACTGACGTAGAGCAGCATTCTGCCGTGGGACCACGCTCTGCCCAACATGGTTGAAACGTCAATAATTCCGGATTCGAGCAGTGACCCATGCCACATTCGGTTGCCTGCTCGCGTGTCTCACGCATCCGCCAGCCGGAGCCAGCGCACCCTTCTGCAGCGCACAGATCCCCGAATTCTGGGCGGAAACGGGCATCTGCAAGGCAAGGTGATGTATTCTCGATTGGCAAGTGAAAGATTGTTCGATATCCGACCGCCAAGGAGTACAAGCACCGTGAGATCAACCAACGGCCGCAACAACATCCTCCGCTCGGCTCGGGACACCTTCGCCGCGAAGGGCTTCGACGGTGCCTCCATCCGCGATATCGCGCAGGCTGCCGGATTGAGCCTGTCCGCACTTTACTACTACTTCCCGTCCAAGCAGGAAGCCCTGCACGAGCTCGTGCACACGGCGTACACCTGGTACAGCGAACACAGCCGAGCAGTCATCGCCGAGGTGGGCGATGATCCCACCGAGCAGCTGACCGTGGCCGTGCGCTACCTGTCCCGGTACCGCATGGAGAACGTCTCGGTGTCCACAGTGCTGCTGCGCGACACCGAACGACTGACCGGGGACAATGCCACACGCGTCAAAGAGCTCCAACGCGAGGCGCGAGACATCATGGGCGACATCGTCCAATCAGGCATCGATGCCGGAACGTTCGACGTCGACAGCGCGCAGCTTGTGACACGTGCAATCCACTCGATCTGCAACTCGCTCTCACTCTGGTACCGCCCCAGCGGCGACCTGACGCCGGATGTCATCGAGCGCGATTTCACCCAGTACTCGCTGCGCATCCTGGGCCTCGATCCCAGCACGGAGGAACTCGACGGCCTGATGGCCCTGCCGATCAACCAGGCAGGCATGCTCGACTTCATCTCAGACGACGCACAGCGCTGAGTCCACACGGCGGGGGCCACCCCTCGCGCGGGCCGGCCTTCGGCGCGGCTGGAATCACTATTTGAACCCGAAGGGACTAATCACGCCCGGCGCGCGTGATCAGTCCCTTCGGGTATTTTGAGTCCAGCCGACGGCCCAGCCCCAGCGGGCGCGGCAGCCGCGGCCTCAGCGGGCGCGGCTGCCTCAGCTCGCGGCGGTGCGCAGGTTGCGGGCGAGTTCGCGGCGCTGTGCCTGCTCGTCCGGGTCGGGCACCGGCAGTGAGGCGATGAGTCGCTTCGTGTAGTCGTTGCTCGGCGACCCGAGCACCTGCTCGCCGGTGCCTTCTTCCAGCAACTCGCCTTGGAACAGGACTCCGATGCGATCGGAGAGCATGTCGACAACGGCCAAGTCATGGCTGATGAACAGGGCCGCGAAGTCGAACCTGTTCTGCAGCTCGACGAACAGCTCGAGCACCTTGGCCTGCACCGACACATCGAGGGCCGAGGTCGGCTCATCGGCGATGAGCAGCTCAGGATCGAGAGCCAGACCGCGTGCCAGGGAAGCTCTCTGGCGCTGGCCGCCCGAGAGTTCGTGCGGATACCTGGCTCCATAGGCGCTCGGCAGCTGCACGGAGTCGAGCAATTCGAGCACCCGCTTCTCACGGTCCTTCGGCGTCATGTCCCGCCGATGGATGGCGAACGGCTCCGCCACACACTCTCCGACCGTCAGGTGGGGGTTGAATGAGGCCGCCGGGTCCTGGAAGACGAACCCGATCCGGCGCCTGATCGGTGAGAACGTCCGCTCCTTGAACCCGACCATTTCGTGTCCGAGCACCTGGAGGCTGCCTCCGCTGGCCCTGGTCAGGCCGGCAATGGCGCGCCCGATCGTGGTCTTTCCCGAGCCGGATTCGCCCACCAGCCCGTAGACTTCGCCGGCCTTGATGTCGAAGCTGACCGATGACACCGCCTGGAAGTCCGCGCGTCCGAAGCCTCCCGGGTAGATGATGTCGAGGTTGCGAGCCACGACAATGGATTCGCGTTCGTCCCGAGGCTTGCCGGAGTCCGCATCGGGAGCCGGGGTCTCCCCCGTGTCTGGAGACTCCCCCGCCGAGGTGGCTGCTGCACGGCCGTCGCCCCCGCCCTTCGCGTCGGTGCTGGCGGCCTCCGCAGCCTCTACCGCTGCGGCCTTGCGACTGCCCGCGACCGTCGATCCCAGCCGGGGGACGGCGGCGAGGAGGTCGCGCGTGTACTGCTCCTTCGGGTCGCTGAAGAGCTGCTTGACCGGTGAGACCTCGACGAGGTCTCCGCGGTACATCACGGCGACTCGGTCGGCGAGGTCGGCGACGACTCCCATGTTGTGGGTGATGAGCACGATCGCGGTTCCCGTTTCGTCGCGCAGGTCCCGCAGCAGGTCGAGGATCTCGGCCTGGACGGTGACGTCGAGGGCGGTCGTCGGTTCGTCGGCGACGATGAGCTCGGCCCCGAGCGCGAGCGCCATGGCGATGACGATGCGCTGCTTCTGTCCGCCGGAGAACTGGTGCGGGTAATAGTCGAAGCGGCTCTTCGCATCGGGAATCCCGACCTGTTCCATCGCAGCGATGACTTTGGTCTTGAGTTCGGCCTTGCTCGCGCGCCTGTCGTGGGCACGCAGGCCCTCGGCGATCTGCCAACCCACCGTGTAGACGGGGTTGAGCGCCGTCGAGGGCTCCTGGAACACCATCGACACGTCGGTCCCGCGCATCTTGCGCAGCTGCTCACCGGAGACGCTGAGCACGTCCTTGCCGGAGACGATCACGGCACCCGAACGCTGCGCGGTCTCAGGCAGGAGCCCGAGGATGCTGCGCGCGGTCACGGTCTTGCCGGAACCGGATTCGCCGACGATGGCGAGCACCTCGCCCGGGGTGACCGACAGGGTCACGTTCTTCACCGCGTGGACGTCGCCGCCGTCTGTGGAGAAGGTGACACCGAGGCCGTTGACATCGAGTATGCTCTTCGCCGAGGCGGCAGCGGCACCCGGAGTCTCTGTGCTGTTGTCTTTCACGTTCTCACTCATCAGTTGGCCTCCGCAGTCTCGTTGTCACTCGACGACGTGGCAGCCTGCGAAGCCTTGACGTCCTTCGAGGACTTGGTGCCCTTCGTCTTCGCTTTCCGACGCACCCGCAGACGCGGATCGTTGAGATCGTTCATCGATTCACCGACCAAGGTGATGCCCAGGACCGTGAGCACGATCGCCAGACCGGGGAACACGGAGGTCCACCACACACCGCTGGTCACGTCCGGCAGCGCCTTGTTGAGGTCATATCCCCATTCGGACGCCGAGGTGGGTTCGATTCCGAAGCCCAGGAACCCGAGCCCGGCCAGAGTCAGAATCGCCTCGGACGAGTTGAGGGTGAAGATCAGCGGCAGGGTGCGCGTGGCATTGCGGAAGATGTGCTTCGAGATGATCCGAGGCTTCGAAGCACCGAGGACGATCGCCGATTCGACGAAGGGCTCCGCCTTGAGCCGCAGAGTCTCCGCGCGGACGACGCGGAAGTACTGCGGAATGAAGACCACGGTGATCGAGAACGCGGCCGCGGCGATGCCGCCCCACGCACTCGACTGCCCGCCGGAGATCGCGATCGACATGACGAGGGCGAGCAGCAAGGTCGGGAAGGCGTAGACCGCGTCGGCGATGACGACGAGGATCCGGTCGAGCCAGCCGCCGAGGTAACCTGAGACGAGTCCCAGGATGACACCGGCGAAGATCGACATGATCACGGCCACGACGATGACGGCCACCGCGGTCTGGGCGCCCCAGACCACACGGGAGAAGACGTCGTAGCCGCCGACCGTTGTGCCCCAGATGTGGGTGCCTCCGGGAGGCAGCTTCGACCCGAAGTTGCCCTCGGCGGTGCCGAGCTGGTTGAACCCGTAGGGGGCGATCAGCGGTGCGAAGATCGCGCAGATGAGGACGATGCCGCACAAGATGAGCCCGGTGATGAGCATTCCTCGCTGCAGGCCGACCGACTGTCGCAGGTGGGAGACGATCGGCAGACGGCTGAACCAGGATTTCTTGGCTTTGTCGTCCGGGGACTGCGATGTGTTGTCTGGAGTGGACATCAGTACCTCACTCGGGGGTCGATGAAGGCGGCGATGACGTCGACGAGGAAGTTGGTCAGCGCCACGATGATGGCAAGGAACACGACGATGCCCTGGACTGCCACGAAGTCGCGGGCTGTGAGGTATTCGGCGAGTTTGAAGCCAAGGCCCTGCCAGCCGAAGGTCGTCTCCGTGAGCACTGCACCGGCGAGCATGAGCGCGATCTGCATCCCCATGACGGTGACGATCGGGATCAGTGCCGGACGGTAGGCGTGCTTGGTGACCAGACGGTATTCGGAGATTCCGCGAGACCGGCCCGAATCGATGTACTGCTGGCCCAAGGTGCCGATGAGGTTTGTGCGCACGAGCCGGAGGAAGACTCCGGCTGTGAGCACACCGAGGGCGACGGCGGGCAGAACCGCGTGGGCGAGCACATCGCCGAGGACTTCGACGTTGCCGATGCGGATCGCATCGATGAGATAGATCTGGGTGGGCGAGACCACGCCGGACATGATGTATTCGGTCTGGGTGGTGCCGCGGCCCGAAATGGGAAGGATCGGCAGGAAGACGCCGAAGATCAGCTTGAGGATCATGCCGGCGAAGAACACGGGGGTGGCGTAGCCGAGGATTGCGAGGATGCGCAATGCGGCATCCGGCGCCTTGTCCCGGTGGTAGGCGGCGAGCATTCCCAGAGGGATGCCGAGGATGAACGCGACGATGAGGGCGTAGAAGACGAGCTCGACTGTCGCGGCTCCGTAGTTGAGGAGGATGTTCGACACGGGCTGCCCGTCGGAGACGGCGGTGCCGAAGTCGCCCTTGAGCAGATTGCCCATGTATTCGAAGTACTGGACGAGGAGCGGACGATCGTAGCCGGCGGCCTGGATGCGCTCTGCCAGCTGAGCCTGAGTCAGGCGTCCGCCCATGGACGCGGTGATCGGGTCACCGGTGATGCGCATGAGGAAGAAGACGAGTGTGGTGAGAATGAAGATGGTGGGAATGATGAGGAGGAACCGGACGAGGACGTAGCGCCCCAATCCGCCTCCCGCGGGCTTCTTCACCGCGACCGAAGTCTCGGCGGCTTCTGCCTCTGGTTCGCTGATGGCTGCAGACATGTGTTCCTTTGGCTTTCGTCATGAGACGGCGGTGGCGTCGGTAGACGGTGATTTCATCGGGCGTCGATTGTGACGCCGCCCGGGTGCCGGAGTGTCAACGCGGCACGAGGTGCAGGTGGCCGGGCGGGGCTCACCTGCACCTCGTGTCGACGATCAGTTCGGTGTCTCGGCAGTGTTCACTTGCTCAGCAGCGCCAACCGGAACTGGAACGCGGGGTCGAGGGTGTCATCGACGCCCTTGACGTCCTTGCCGGAGACCGCGATCTGGCTGCCCTGGAGCAGCGGCAGAGTCGGCAGCTCTTCGGCAAGCTGACCCTGGATCTTCTTCAGCGCTTCCGCGCGCTTGCCCTTGTCATCGATGGAGGACTGAGCATTCAGCTCCTTGTTCATCGTCTTGTCACGGTAGTGGTTGCCCAGGAAGCTCGGAGTCTCATCCGTGTCATAGAAGAACGGCACCAGGTAGTTGTCGGCGTCCGAGTAGTCCGGGAACCAACCCAACTGGTACATCGGGTAGGCGTCGGCGGTGCGGTCCTTGTTGTACTGCACCCATTCGGTCGACTGGAGGTTGACATCGAACAGCTCCGTCTTGTCCAGCTGATCCTTGACCAGGGCGTATTCGTCGCCCGAGGAGGGACCGTAGTGGTCGGGGTTGTACTGCAGGTTGAGTTCGACCGGGGTTTCGACGCCGGCGTCCTCGAGGGCCTTCTTGGCCTTGTCGACATCGGGACCGCCCTGCCCGTCTCCGTATTCCGATTTGAGTGGATTGTCGGCGCCGGGCAGCCCCTCGGGGACGTGCGAGTACAGAGGAGTGAAGGTGTCCTTGTAGACCTGGGAGGCGATCGCCTGGCGGTCGACCGAATCGGCCATGGCCTGACGCACGGCCAGAGCCTTCTCCTCATCAGCCTTATCGGTCTTCGCGCCGAAGGGCATCGTGTCCATGTTGAACACGATGTAGCGAATCTCTCCGCCGGGGCCCTTGTGGACCTTGAGGTCCTCCTTGGTGCCGAGGTCTTCGATGTCGGTGGCCGAGAGCGAACGCCAGGCCACGTCGATCTTGCCCTCCTGAACGTCGAGCTTCATGTTGTTGGCATCCGAGAAGTACTTCATCTGCACGGTCTCGGTCTTCGCCGGCTCGAGGTAACCCTGATAGCCGTCGTAGGCCTTGTACGTGATCAGCTTGTTGAAATCGAAGCCAGCGATCGAGTACGGACCAGCGAAGGCCTTGCCATCGACGATGGCCTGATTCTCGGTGATCTTGTCCGGTTCGAACACGTCTTCATCGACGATCGGTCCCGCGGCGCTGGCCAGGACGCCCGGCCAGGTCTGGTCGTTCTTACGCTTGAGGTTGAAGATGACCGTGGACTCGTCCGGGGTCTCCACCGATTCCAGGCCGCCGAGGAGGGACGAGGGTCCGTTCGGGTCCTGAATCTCCAGCTGTCGCTCGAATGAGAACTTCACATCCGAGGACGTGAGTTCATTGCCATTGGCGAACTTCATCCCGTCTTTGAGCTTGACTTCGTACTTGGTCGGTTCGCTGAAGTCCGCGGACTCCGCGATGGAGGGGTTGAGCTCCGCAGTGCCCGGCTTGTACGCCAGGATGAATGGGTAGATCTGCTGTTCGACGAGCGAACTTCCGTTGTCATAGGCACCGGCCGGGTCAAGTGCGACTACCTTGTCTGTGGTGCCCACTGTGAGGGATTCACCGCCACCGTCGCCGTCTCCACCAGTGGTCGAGGTCGAGCATGCCGAGAGTAGCAAAGCGCCGGCAGCGGCGATGGCCACTGCCTTTGCACCAGTTCGACGTTTCATTGTGTTCCTGTCATCTAAAGTGCTCTCCGTGTCATCTTTGCTCGGAGAGATCCGCACCACATCTTACGGATCGCGTCCCAGATAGTGAACTGCCAACTATGATTCGTCCCACTCTGTCATCACTTTGAAACATACCGATGACCATGCAGAGAGCTCGCCCAGCCCGAGAAATCGGGCTTCGCCCACTGGATTTGCGTCACAGGTCTCAATCCGTTTGACTTATGAGGTCAATCACAGAGAAAACACATGTGATTCGCTGTGCCCGCACGGGAACATCGTCATTTCCACCCCCTACCTCCCCTGATAGGAGAAGCGTGTCCGCAGTCCTCGAATGGCTCAACGGCATCATCTGGTCGTCTGCCCTCGTCTACCTGTGCCTCGGTGCCGGTGTCTACTTCACGATCCGTTCCCGCGCAGTCCAGATCCGACAGGTCAAAACGATCTTCCGCCAGATGTTCCATGGCAAGAGCTCCGATGAGGGCGTCTCCTCGTTCCAGGCCCTGTCGATGTCGCTGGCCGGTCGTGTGGGAGTCGGCAACATCGCCGGCGTCGCCACGGCCATCGGCTTCGGCGGCCCCGGCGCCATCGTCTGGATGTGGATCTCGGCCCTGCTGGGCGCCTCCACCTCCTACGTCGAGTCCACTCTCGGTCAGGTCTTCAAGGAACAGGACCCCAAATCCGGCGAGTACCGCGGCGGACCGGCCTTCTACATCGAGAAGGCGTACCGGCACACCAAGGCGAAGGGCCTGTTCAAGGTCTATGGAATGGTCTTCGCGTTCGTCACCATTGTGGCGATGAGCTTCATGCTTCCCGGCATCCAGTCGAACGCCATCTCCGGAGCTGTGCAGAACGCCTGGGACGTCCCGACTTGGGCCACCGCGATCGTCCTCGTCATCATCATGGGCTTCATCGTCATCGGCGGCATCAAGCGCATCGCCCACTTCGCTTCGCTGGCCGTTCCATTCATGGCCGTCCTCTACATCATCGCTGCGATCGCGGTCACCCTCATCAACGCGGACCAGATCATCCCGGTGATCGAACTCGTGTTCACGTCCGCCTTCGGGGTGGACGCCGGTCAGGAAGCTGCCTTCGGCGGAATCATCGGCATGGCCGTCCAGTGGGGCGTCCAGCGCGGGATCTACTCGAACGAAGCCGGGCAGGGGACCGGACCTCACGCAGCTGCGGCGGCCGAGGTCTCGCACCCGTCCAAGCAGGGCCTCGTCCAGGCCGGCTCGGTCTACATCGACACCCTGTTCGTCTGCTCGGCGACCGCGTTCATGATCCTCTCCACCGGCATGTACAGGGTCTTCGGCGCTGACGGTGCGACCATCATCGGCACGGGCCGCGGACAGATGGTCGAGGAGATCGCTGCGACTCCGGGCGAGAAATGGCCGCAGGCAGGTCTCGACTCGATGATGACGGGCTTCGGCGCCGGTTTCATCGCGATCTCGATCTTCCTCTTCGCACTGACGACGATGGTCGCCTACTACTACATGGCAGAGACGAACCTCGTGTACCTTCTGGGCAAGGCCAAGAACCCCATGGTTCTCGCGGTCGGCAAACGCGTCCTGCAGCTGCTGATCCTCGTCGCCGTGGCCGTCGGCGCGACGTCGACCTCTGGCAGCGTGTGGGCTCTCGGTGACATCGGCGTCGGGCTCATGGCGTGGCTGAACATCGTCTCGATCCTCATTCTGCAGCAGCCGGCGTTCAAGCTCCTCCGGGACTTCGAACGTCAGACCAAGCAGGGCCTGGATCCGGTCTTCGACCCGCGCAGCCTGAATATCCGCAACGCCGAGCTCTGGGAGAAGCGACTCGAACGAGTCACAGCAGACGCTTCGATCCCGAAGGGCTGACCAGCCCGCTCGGCGGAGGCGAGAGCCTCACCACGGCCGAACACAATCGAAGAGACTGCGAGGTCCGGGACAATGGCGTCCCGGACCTCGCGTCGCGCTGGATCATCGAAAAACAGGCTGAGCGTCGACGCACGCGTGGGCGCACCCGCGTTTCGAAACGCAACCCGCTTTTCGGTCGGTGCCTCCGGTTGGGGCGGCGGCACCTTACTTCAGGCTGGTGCCCGCGGAGCCGAGGTTCTGGCAGGCTTCGACGATGCGATCGGCCATGCCGGCCTCAGCTGCTTTGCCGTAGGCGCGCGGATCGTAGATCTTCTTGTTCCCGACTTCGCCGTCGATCTTCAGCACTCCGTCGTAGTTGCGGAACATGTGCTCGACGACGGGACGGGTGAAGGCGTACTGGGTGTCCGTGTCGATGTTCATCTTCACGACGCCGTGGCGAACCGCCTCGGCGATCTCTTCCGCACTCGATCCCGATCCACCGTGGAACACGAGGTCGAAGGGCTTGTCCTTGCCCACCTGCGCGCCGACATCGGTCTGGATCTCACCGAGCAGGGACGGACGCAGCTTCACATTGCCGGGCTTGTAGACGCCGTGGACGTTGCCGAAGGTCAGCGCGGTGAGGTAGCGGCCCTTCTCGCCGGACCCCAAGGCCTTGACCGTGGCCAAGCCGTCGGCGACGGAGGTGTAGAGCTTCTCGTTGATCTCATTCTCCACACCGTCCTCTTCGCCGCCGACGACGCCGACCTCGATCTCGAGGATCGAGTGTGCGGCGTTCGAGAGTTCGAGGAGCTCCTCGGCGAGGACGAGGTTCTCGCCCAGCGGGACAGCGGACCCGTCCCACATGTGCGACTGGAAGTAGGGCTCGCCGCCGTTCTTCACGCGTTCGGTCGACAGGGCCAGCAGGGGTTTCACCCACTCTTCGACCTCCTTCTTCGGGGCGTGGTCGGTGTGCAGGGCGATGTTGACGTCGTAGCTCTTGGCCACCTCGGCGGCGAAGACTGAGAACGCGATAGCACCGCGCACACGGTCCTTGATCGTCGGGCCGGAGATGTATTCGGCACCGCCGGTCGAGATCTGGACGATGCCGTCGGACCCGGCCTCGGCGAAGCCGCGGATGGCTGCGTTGATCGTCTGCGAGGAGGTGCAGTTGATCGCCGGATAGGCGAAGCCCTCGGACTTCGCGCGGTTGATCATCTCGGAATACACTTCGGGGCTTGCAATGGGCATGAGGGCTCCTTGATCGGTGGATTCTGTGCGCTTTCGGTTGCTCCCAGACTACTCGGTCTCCCGTTGCCAGCTGAAGCAGTCCTCGCCGTGCGCAGAGAATTCTCGTCTCCTCCTCGAAAACGCAGACAGCAGAGGCGACCAGGATCAATACCCTGGTCGCCTCTGCTGCTTCGAC
>JAKDSA010000162.1 GCA_030457025.1 Brevibacterium sp.
GGGGGGGGGCCCCGCGGGGGGGGGGGTTTTTTGTTTGGGGGGGGGGTTGGGGGGGCGGCCCCCCCCCCCCCCCCCGGGGGGGGGGGGGGGGGCGGGGGGGGGGCCCCCCCGGCCTCTTCTCTGTCCCGTGGAGGTCCCGTAGCCTGGATGGCATGACGTTCACCGGCACAGATTCCTGCGGAAACAGCCCGAAGAACATGTTCGTGGCCCGGTTCGAAGAGAACCTGTTCAACAGCGACCGACAAGCCCTCGCCGAGGTGGTTGCCGAGGACTGCATCCTCCAGATCGTCGGCAGCGGGGGAGTTGAGACCAGCACCGGGCGCGACGAGGTCGTCGGCACGCTGCTGAAGCTGACGGCCACACCACCTGTCGCCGGCCACCTCGAGGCTGCGATCACCCACGGCAAAGCCGCTGCGGCATGGGGACAGTGGGAGAATTCGACCGACGGTGAAGACATTCGGCACTTCTCACATACATTCTGGTTCCGCACCAACAAAGCAGAGGAATTCGCTCAGATCCGAGCCTTCCGAAGCTGAGGCCGCAGTGCGTACTGCGATGTTCGTCAGTCCCAGGGGTTTCTGCGCCGTCGACGGCGTTCTTCCCGCTGCCTGCGCGTTTCATCGCGAGGAGAATCAAATCCCGGTGAGAATGGGGGAGCCAAGGGGTGCGGAGGCTGCAGCCCGTTGCCGAACGTGTCTGCGAAGTCCTCGTCACCATTGTCGGTCTTATGTTCCTCGAGCTCACGTTTCGCCTCTGCGTCGCCCAACTTCGCTCGAGCTCGCTTCGTCAGCTCGCGCTTCCGGTTCTGGATGAGACTCTGCTTGTTCGAGATCTGAGAGATCGCACCGAAGAGCATCGGCAGGATGACGAATATCGGCCAGAAGAAGATGAACCTGCCCGAGGCAAACGAGGTGAACGCCCAGATTGCAAGTGTGGCGCCGGCAGGGCCGGCGAACATGCCCAACAGCGCAGTTCGGACACGATCCTTGTAGTACTTCCGCGCAGCGACATCGATCTGTTCGGGAGTGATGGGGACACGGTCGGCGTCCAGCCGGGCCAGAGCTTGGGCGCGGGCGGAATCGTCGAGTTCTCCCGGTTCGACGTCTCCCGCCTCGGCGATGATGAGGTCCTGCACGAGATCGGGGACCTCTCCCAAGGTCTTCAGGCGACCGGCGGTTTCGCTGCGTTCGTCAAACTCCTCTGCATCGATCTGCCCCAGGGCATACGCCTCGGAGAGCACATCGGCCACGACGGCGCGGTCGGCATCCGACGCGCGCACCTGCCCATGAGCGCGTGGATCCGCACTGAAGCGTGACCAGAGTGGGCGACTGTCCATGCCTCTTACTGTAACCCCGCCTACAACAGTGCCTTGAACTAGAATCGAGCAAATGGACCCCGTCGTAGTGCTCATCTTGTTCGCAGTGTTCCTTGGGGCAGTCTCGCAGCGAGTCAGCGGGATGGGATTCGGCCTGGTCAGTGGTCCGTTCCTCGTGCTGCTGCTGGACCCGTTCTCCGGTGTGGTGCTCGTCAACATCTGCGGCATCGTCGCCAGCGGCACCGTGTTCGTCCGCACCTGGCGAGAGGTCGAATGGAGCTCCTTCTGGAAGCTGTCGTTGGGCACCGTAGTCGGCACGGTCCCCGGAGCTCTCCTCGCTGCCGCACTGCCTGCCCCGCCGCTGCAGATCCTCATCGGCCTGCTCATCATCGTCTCCCTCATCAGCTCCATGATCATCGGCCGAATCGGCAAGACGATGCCCGCGAACTTCGGAACGAAGTTCACGACCGGCTTCCTCTCGGGGACGATGTCGGCAGCTGCCGGTACGGGCGGGCCTGCCGTCAGCGCCTATGCCGTGCTCACGAAGTGGGAACAGCGGGCGTTCGCTGCAACCCTGCAGCCGTTCCTCGTGTTGGGGACCACTGCGGCAGTCATCGTCAAAGCCGTGTTCGATCACAGTGCCTGGCCGCAGCTGGCGGCGCCCTCATGGATCGGGATCGCGGCGGTCCTCGTCGCCGGGCTCGTCAGCGGTGACTGGTTGGCGAAGAAGATCGAATCCTCGACTGCTCGGATCGCCATGATCATCCTTGCCCTCGGCGGTGGAACTGCGACCCTGATCAAGGGCCTCAGCCACTTGAACTGACCGCGCCGTCAGGTTCGTTGGGCGTATCGCCACTTCAATGTGCGTGGGGCCCGTGAGCTCACGGTGAGCGGACTCCGCAGTCGCTGGGAGGACGGAATCCGAGCTCTCGAAGTGAGCGTATAAGGGGGTTGGGCTCAGTCGCTTGTCAGACTCGTCCGGCATACTTGTCGGTGACTCGTTTTGCTTTGGAGGCATAGATCGTGACCGAAATTTTCCTGTTGGTGCTCGTGGTGCTCGGGGCCGTTTTGTTCATCGGCCATCGCAAGGAGAAGCAGCGTCAGAGAGAACTTGTCGCCGCTGAACTTCAGCAGGTGACGAAGACCGCGGAAGAGGACGTCACGTCCTTCGGCGAAGAAGTCGCCGAACTTGATATTCTCACCTCCGGCGTCGAACTCGACACCGGAGGCGCCCAGGATTACAAGCAGGCGTTGGATTCCTATGACGTGGCCAAAGAAACGCTCGACAACGTCAAAGAGCCCTCCGATATCCGCAATGTCACCGAGGCTCTCGAAGACGGTCGCTACGCGGCCAAATGCGTGCGCGCCCGCGTGGACGGAGAACAGCTTCCCGCGCGCCGTCCCCCTTGCTTCTTCAACCCGCAGCACGGCCCTTCAGTCGAAGACATCGACTGGGCACCGGCTGGAGGCCAACTGCGTCCGGTTCCCGTCTGCGCTGCCGACGCCGAGCGTGTCGCAGTGGGCGCCGAGCCCGCGGTCCGCAAAGTCGTCACCGGTGACGGCCACACACGCCGCGCCTACTGGGAAGCCGGCCCGGCCTACGCCGAATACAACCGCGGATACTTCAACTCCTATGCAGGTTCGGGACTTTTGCCCGGTGTCCTCATGGGATCGATGATGTTCGGCGGAATGGGCGGCGGCTGGGACGGCGCAGGCGACGTTGGCGGCGGTGACGGCGGTGACGGAGGAGGCGGCGATGCCGGTGGCGACGGCGGCGGACTCTTCGGCGGCGGAGATGGCGGTGACGGCGGAGGACTCTTCGGCGGCGACGGATTCGACTTCGGAGACCTGTTCTGATGGAAGCGATTGAGATCCGCGGCGATTCGATCAAACTCGGCCAGCTGCTCAAACTCCATGGTGTCGCTGAGCACGGCGCGATGGCCAAGGACATGATCGCCGATGGCGAAGTCGTGGTCAATGGTGAGGTCGAGACTCGCAGAGGTGCCGCGATTCGTCCCGGAGACACGGTTGAAGCCCTGGGCGAGGTCATCGAGGTCTCTTCCGAATAGGACTCG
>JAKDSA010000163.1 GCA_030457025.1 Brevibacterium sp.
GCGTACTCATGCAGACCAGTCCTACAGCCGTGGTGAGAAGCGTCCGTCCTGGGCCATCCAGCCACCGTCGACGAGCTGCGAGTGTCCCGTGACATAGGTCGAGGCATCGGAGGCGAGGAACAGCACCGGGCCGGCGATCTCGTGCAGGTGCCCCCAGCGGCCCAGAGCGGTCTTCTCCGCATAGGCACTCCACCACTCATCGTCGGACTTGATCTGCTGGGTCAGCGGAGTGTCGAAGGGCCCGGGCAGGATCGCATTGACGCGCACGCCCTGTGGTCCCAGCTCACTGGCCAGCGTCTTCGTCAGCTGCACTACGCCGGCCTTGGCTGCGGCGTAGAGGCCCTGGCCCGGCTCGATCGCCAGAGCCCGGAACGATGAGTAGGTCACGATGGAGCCGCGTCCGCGTTCGGCCATTTCGGTGCCGAATCCGCGCATCAGGCGATAGGTGCCCTTGAGGTTGATGTCGATGACCCGATCGAATTCCTCATCGGTCGTCGACAGGAGTCGCTTGCGCACGTTCGCGCCCGGGGTGATGACGAGCACCTGGGCATCCGGGTGGGCCGCCACCAGGGCGTTGACCGATTCGGTGTCGGTGATGTCGACGCGTGCCGTCGTGGCACCCGGCGACGAGGCGGCGCTGTGTCCGCCCTTGCCGCGGGCACCGGCGCCCTTGCCGCGGGTGCCCTGGTCGGCTCCATGGGTGCCCGTGCCGCCCTCGGCACCCTGGCGTTCGGAGATGATCCGCACGGTCTCCTCGGCGCCGTCGAGGTTGAGGTCGGCGACGATAACGTGGGCACCGGCATCGGCGAGGCCGATTGCGCTCGCCTGGCCCAGTCCGGATCCCGCTCCGACGACGACGGCGGTGCGGCCGCTGAGATCGAAGAGGGAGGGGATCGAAGGGTTGTGCTCGTTCGTGGGCATGGAGTTGTGCTTCGTCGACGATGAGTTCTGCGGGACTTGCGGCATCGGAGGTCCTTTTCGTGGCACTGGCGGTTCAGGCGGTGATCGCCTCATTGTTCTCAAAGATATGCCCGCCGAGGTGGTCGTCGGGTCCACGTTCCACTTGGTGGAACCGCTCCCAGGCAGATTCTGGACGCGTCTTGCTCAGTACTTCCGGCTGTCGACGTACAGCGCCTCATCGGGAAGGTTCGCGAGGTAGTCGACGATGAAGTAGGCGATGGCCTCCATGGTCGGGATGTCGCGCTGCCTGGCCTGGGACATCACCCGCCGGTGCTCGATGAATTCGTAGAAGATCTGGCCCGGCTCGAGTTTGTGCGTGAGATTCTCCGGGATGGCGGAGATCAGGGGCTTGTAGACCTCGTTGAGCCAGTGTCGGGCGGCGTCGTCCTCGTCGAGTTCGACCGGCAGCTCGCCGGAACCGTGCGCTCCGCCGGCGAAGCCGGGCGCGCTGCGGTGGGAGTCGAGGTCGTTGAGCATGGTTCGTGCTTGGTTCTCGTTCGCGCCGATGCCGGTCAGTCGCAGGAGCCTGCGGGAATGGTGGTTGGGTTCGACGACCTTCGGCTCGACGAGCAGGCTGACGCCGTCGAGGTCGGTGGTCACGGTCAGTTCGCCCAGGTCGAAGCCAAGGTTGTTGAGTCGGCGGATGCGTTCGTCGATGCGCCACCGTTCGTTGACGGAGAACTCCTCGACCCGAGTCAGCTCGGTCCACAGCCCGTGGTAGGCCTCGAACAGGCGCTCACCGGCCGCCAGCGGGTCGACTTCAGGATCGATGAGGCCCGCGGCCTGCAGATCGAGGAAGTCGCCGGCGATATTCGTGTGCGCGATGCGCAGATCCATCTGCCGCTGCCCGTCCGAGAGCTGGTCGTGGAGTTCACCGGTCTCCGCATCGACGACGTAGGCGGCATAGGCATCGGCGTCGCGCCGGAACAGCGTGTTCGATAGGGACACATCGCCCCAGTAGAAGCCGACGAGGTGGAGCCGGGCGAGCAGGACCGCCAAGGCATCGACGAGGCGATCGGCTGTGTCCTCGGCCAGAGACCGCGAGAACAGCGCACGGTAGGGCAGTGAGAAATCCAGATAGGCCGTCAGCAGTGCCCCAGGCAGATCCGTCGCCGAGGCGGTGGCCCGGTTGGTCACATAGGCGCGTGGTTCGACCGTGGGCACGGCCAGGTTCCCGAGCACGCCGAGGATGTCGAATTCGCGCAGTGCCCGACGATCGTCGGTCTCCTTGATCGCGAGGACCTCATCGTCGATCTCGACGAAGCGCACGACGTGTCGGGAGATGCCGCGAGGCAGTCCCCCGAGGAAGTCCTGGGGCCAGTCACCGAGGGGAAGATGCCATGGCAGGCGCGCTATCGCTGCATGGTCGGCGCTGTGGACCGCATGGATCTGCGGTGCGTGAGCCTCGGGCACCGATCAGGAATCCACGTCCGCGATCGAAGCGACGAGCGCCTCGGCGACCTCAGGCTTCTCCACCCCGATCAGACGCCCATGGTCGAGGAAGGCGATGCGGTCGCCGAGGACCTTCGCGTCCTCGAGGTCCGCTGTGGCATAGAGGGTGGTCAACCCGAATTCCTGCTGCAGGTCCTTGACCAGGCGCAGGGTGTCGGCCTGGTGCTCGGGGACTAAGTTGACGACCGGTTCGTCCATGATCAGGACCTTCGGCTGACGGACCACCGCTCGGGCCAGGGCGATCGTCTGGCGCTGCAGGGCAGAGAGGTCGCCCGGTACGGCATCGAGGAATCCGCGCAGGCCGATCTTCGAGGTCACGGACTCGACGCGCTCGCGGATCTCCTCGGCGGGCAGACCATCGACGCGCAGGGCGAAACCGAGGTTGTCGCGCACACTCATGTGCGGGTAGAGAGCGTAGCTCTCAAGGGCGAGGGTGACGTCGCGATCGTTGACCGCAGAGTGGGTGACATCGACGCCGTCGATGAGGATCGTGCCCGTTTTGGGGGCTTCGAGACCGTGGAGCATCCGCAGGATGGTTGACTTGCCAGCTCCGGACGGGCCGTAGAGGACGAGGAATTCGCCATCGTCGATGAAGAGATTGAACGGATGCACCGAGGCGGACACGGTGTTCTCATAGGCATGACTGAGGCCATTCAACGACACTGTTGACATGTTTCCTCCTAGAATCTTTGCGAGCAGCTGGTCGTCGGTGACCTGGCGGGGATGCTCAGTCCTATTCATCTTAGGCTGTCGAATGCGCTCGGAAGCAACCAATTCGACAAAGCGTAGAGTGATTCTCAGCACTGTGCCAGGGCGCAGCCGCACACCTGGGTGGATGCTGGGTGAGAATCCGCGTCTCTCGCAATTGTCGGACAGACCTCAGACGCTACGCAGACGGACAAGATAGTTTGCGGGAATGGCGTGTCGCGCGCACGAAGGCCGCGTAGTCCGAAGTGGTGGAGT
>JAKDSA010000164.1 GCA_030457025.1 Brevibacterium sp.
TCGTCGGCAGGCTCACATGGTATTTGCCGTGGCTGGACAGGATCGAGGCGAAGGCCTCGGTGCGCGAGGAGACGATGCCCGCGGCCACCAGAGCATCAGCGATATGGGGCCGACCGATCGTCGCATCTTCGCCGGAGACGGCGAGGACCGCGTCCATGTCGATGGGATAGTCCTCCGCGAGGCGGTCGATGATGAGGTGGGTGCGATCAAGGCGGGCGCGTCGCGTCTCTTCGACCACCGCGGCCAAGCCTGTGTCATAGGGGTCGTGAAGGTAGGACAGCAGGTGCACGCTGATTCCCTCGTGCCGACACGAGATCTCCATCCCTCGGACCAGCCCCAGACCGTAGACCCTGGCGGCGGCCTCCGCAGGAGCCCACCCGGCGGTGGTGTCATGGTCCGTGACGCCGAGTACGTCGATGCCTTCCATCGACGCTTCGGATATGAGTTCGGACGGGGTTTGAGTCCCGTCCGAGAACGCAGTGTGCACATGGAGATCAATGACCATGCGTCCAGTCTATCCGCAGTCACCGGGGTTGCCCGTCCGCGTCCCGGCAACGACCGCCGACAGTGCCTAGAATGGAAGCATGACAGCCCACAATGATGACAGCACTGACAAGACCCAAGCCCTTGACGATCGCGTCAACAACCGCTCCCACCGCCCCAATTCGCAGGCATTCCGTGATTTCGTCGCCGAGGGCTGGGATCGCACACCACTCGACGCCCAGGCGCTCGCCGCCGCCGGTTTCACCCCCGCGCGACGGGCGAAGGTCTCCGCGGCCTTCCCCGGTGAGCGGCTCGTCGTCCCCGCCGGCGGCCTCAAGGTTCGGTCGAACGACACCGACTACCGCTTCCGGGCCCACTCGGCATTCATTCACCTGACGGGCCTCGAGACCGATTCCGAACCCGATGCCGTCCTCGTCTTCGAGCCCGAGGACGACTCCCACAGCGTGACCTTGTACTTCCGTCCCCGTGCAGGCTCGGACACCGTTGAGTTCTTCTCTGATTCCCGGTACGGCGAGTACTGGGTCGGTCCTCGCGCCGACCTTGAAGCGATGTCGACGATGACGGGCATCGCCACCGAGAGCTCCGCAACCGTCGACGATGCGATCACGAAGGACCTCGGAGCGATCTCCGTCCGTCTGGTCCGCCAGGCCGATGTCCGCATCGATTCGGTCATCGATATCGCCCGCACCCAGGTGCAGGCCGATCTTGAGACTTCGGAGGCCGGCGATGTTGAACTGGCCCAGCTGCTGTCCGAGCTGCGCCTGATCAAGGATGACCACGAGGTTGATGCTCTGCGTGAGGCCGTGTCCATCACGCGCTCCGGCTTCGACAACGTCGTCGCCTCGCTTCCTGCCGCGGTGAACCACCGGCGCGGCGAACGCGTCATCGAGACGGCTTTCGAGACCGCTGCCCGCTCTGATGGCAACGGCATCGGATATGACACGATCGCAGCGTCGGGCAACCATGCCTGCACCCTGCACTGGATCCGCAATGACGGTGTGGTCCGCGCCGGCGACCTCATCCTCGTCGATGCCGGTGCCGAGGCCGATTCCCTCTACACCGCCGACATCACCCGCACACTGCCGGTCTCAGGCACCTTCACCGACGTTCAGGCGACGATCTACGACGCTGTGCTCGAGGCATCGGATGCGGCCTTCGCCGTCGCCGCCGAGCACGTCAACCGTGAGGTGAAGTTCCGCGAGGTCCACGAAGCTGCGATGGAGGTCATCGCCGCCCGCCTCGAGGAGTTCGGAATCCTGCCGGTCTCCGCGGCGCAGTCGCTGTCGCCCGAGGGGCAGCATCACCGCCGCTGGATGGTCCACGGAACCAGTCACCACCTCGGACTCGACGTCCACGACTGTGCTCAGGCACGCGCCGAGATGTATCTCGATGGCGTGCTCGAACCCGGCATGGTCTTCACGATCGAACCCGGCCTGTACTTCAAAACCGACGACCTGCTCCTGCCCGAGGAGTTCCGCGGAAACGGTGTGCGCATCGAAGATGACGTGCTCGTGACCGCCGAGGGAATCGAGAACCTGTCGGCTGGCTTCCCCCGCACCCGCGCCGAGATCGAGGCCTGGGTCCAGGGACGATGAGCATCGGGCCGATCCGGGGCCGGGGGATCCTCGAGATCCCGGGAATCACCGTGGGTCATGCCGGGCGGTTCACTCCCGATCGGCTGACCGGCGTCACCGCCGTCCTGCCTCCTCCGGGTGCGCAGGTCGGCGTCGACGTCCGTGGAGGTGGCCCGGCCACCCACGAGACCGACGTCATCGCCCCCGGCACTCATTCCTACGGTGCCGATGCGATCGTCCTCACCGGCGGTTCCGCCCTGGGGCTGGCGTCCGTGACCGGTGTCGTGGCCACCCTCGCCGAGGCGGGGCACGGTTTCCCCGCGCCTGGGCTTAAGGACACGGTCATTCCCCTTGTCCCTGCCGCTGCCATCTTCGACTTGGGTCGAGGCGATGGGACCGTTCATCCGCCCACATCCGAGGACGGTGCGGCGGCCGCTCACGCTGCGATGTCCGCGGCGAACGACAGCGCAGGCAACGCCGAAGTCAGGGGCAGCCTCGGCGCTGGTCTGGGTGCTCGTTCGGGAATGCAGAGCATGCGCAGTTCGCTCGGTTCCTTCGCGATCCGACTGCCCAGCGGATATACCGTCGCCGCGCTCGTGGTGGCCAACCCGCTGGGCACGATCGGGACTCCCGACGGCACGCTGTGGGCTCACCCCCTGCTGCGCTCCTACGGATTCGATCTGCCGACGATCGGGGGCCTGCCCGCCGCGACCGCATCCACGGCGGAGACCACCTCCGCGAAGAACACGACCATCGCCGTCGTCGCCACGAACGCCGGGTTGGATCCTGCCCAAGTCACCCGCATGGCCTCGGGTGCTCATGCCGGCATCGCCCGAGCCGTCCACCCCTCGCACACGCTCTTCGACGGCGACACCGTCTTCGGCATCGCCACCGGCGACACGAGCCTGCCGAAGGACTTCGCGGCCTCGACACTCGACCTGGTCTCGATCACCGCCGCGGCTGCTGACGCTCTGAGCTTCGCCATCATCGACGCCCACGCCGCAGCCGCATCGGTGCCGGCTTCATGGGACCAGCCGCCGACACTCCACGATGTCGCCCCCGAGTTCGCCGGAGCCTTCACAGCCCTGGCCTGAGAGGATCGGGTTTCCGAACCGAGAAGCAGGACGGGCAGAGACTGGGGCGGGGGGGGGGGGCGCCGGGGGGGGGGGGGGGGCCCCCGGGGGGGGTGAAGAGCGCCCAGGAAGCCGTAACAGAACACGAACACCGGAGGGGGGGGGGGGGGGGGGGCCGGGG
>JAKDSA010000104.1 GCA_030457025.1 Brevibacterium sp.
CCGGTTCGGGGCCGCATTGCGGTGTTCATCGAGCTGAACTGTCGAGGACTGCGCTTCAGCGGCAGACCAGGCGCAGCCCTGACAGCAGAATCAGCGCTTCGAGAACTGAGGTGCCTTACGTGCCTTCTTGAGACCGGCCTTCTTGCGCTCGGGGACGCGTGCGTCGCGGCGCAGGTAGCCTGCCTTCTTCAGCTCAGCACGGTTCGACTCTTCGTCGATCTGGTTGAGCGAACGGGCGATGCCCAGACGGACGGCTCCGGCCTGACCGGACGGTCCGCCACCGGAGATGAGCACGACGACGTCGAAACGCCCGTCGAGGTCCAGGAGGCGGAAGGGCTCGTTCACGAGCTGCTGGTGCAGCTTGTTCGGGAAGTACTCTTCGAGAGTGCGTCCGTTGATGGTGTACTCACCGGATCCGGGGATCAGGCGAACGCGGGCAACTGCCTGCTTGCGGCGGCCGACTCCATGGCCGGGAGCAGTCAGGGACTGTCCACGTCCGCCAGCGGTCTGTTCGCCCAGGCCTGCGGACTCGGGGGTCTCCGACGTGTACTCGGTTGCGGTTGGTTCTTCGACAGCTTCTGTCGCAGTGGTGGTTTCTTCAGCCACGGTTCTCCTCGGTATGTCTAGAGCTAGGGCGCGCTTACTGCGCGACCTGGCTGAGTTCGTACGACTGCGGATTCTGAGCGGCGTGTGGGTGCTCTCCACCCGTGTACACCTTCAGCTTCTGCATCTGGGCACGTCCGAGACGAGTCTTCGGAACCATACCGCCGACAGCCTTTTCGACTGCGCGCTCGGGATTGGTGGCGAGAAGCTCGGCATAGTTGACGCTCTTCAGACCGCCCGGGTAACCCGAGTGGTGGTAAGCGCGCTTCTGATCGAGCTTCGCACCGGTCAATGCGACCTTGTCGGCATTGATGATGATGACGAAGTCACCGGTGTCGACATGAGGAGCATAGGTGGTCTTGTGCTTGCCGCGCAGCAGGCGTGCAACCTGGGAGGCAAGACGACCGAGCACCTGGTCAGTGGCGTCAATGACGTGCCACTGGCGCTCAATATCGCCGGGCTTGGGTGTGAACGTACGCAAAAGTAGCCTTCTTTTCGTATCTCTTAGTGTAGTGCTTCGGCTCATCAAGTCGTGAGGCTGATGAGTCAAGGCACTGGTTGTCTTGAATCGGGTCCATCCGTCGAAATCGTCCCCTCACCTACGGGCCTGCAACGCATGAGGCTATGTAAGGGAGCACGACGGACACACACAACGACAATCAAATATACATGCACTCTCACCCGCGGAGCAAACGCTCAGGCCAGTGCCAGAGCGGGTGGAATGCCGAGCCGATACTATTGTCCTGTGCCGCCTACTTCCTTCCTGCCCAAGCGCCTTCCCGCATACAGACTCCTGGTGCTGGGATTGGCTCTTGGGCTCCTGGCGCTCGTGCTCGGCCCAGGACAGGCACCGGCCACCGCCGCCGATGAGTCACATGCGGTGGCATCGCCTTCGACATCTGCTGCCGGCACCACAGTATCGTCGAGCACCGCAGCGCCTGCTGACACCGGAGTCCCGGGCCAGGATTCCGGGTCTTCACATGCCCCCGGGGGCAAGACCATCGTCTACGGCATACCCGGCCTGACCATCAACGATATCGATCCTGAGCGCACTCCCAACCTCTACGCGCTCTTCGCCGACGGTGCTGCCGCCAACCTCAATGTGCGCACCATCGGGTCCGCCACCTGCCCCGGCTCCGGCTGGCTGTCCATGGGTGCCGGCGCCCGGGCCGAAGCAGGCCCTCCCATCGACCCGGAAGACGAAGGCAACAAGTCCGCTTGCCCGCCGTTGAGTGCTCCATCGACCAGCGACGAAGCCGTCGAGCAGGCGCTGGAGCAGGCGGAGGGCTCCACGCCAGCGGGCGGCAGCGCAGACACATCGAGTGATGAAGATCTCGCCGAGAGCTCTGCAAACGGCACGACCACCGCGACGATCGACGACTTCGAGAGCATCAAGGAGCCGAACATCGACTCCGGCTACTCGGTGGACTACGGAATGCTTGCCCGCCTCGTCCGCGAGCAGGGGAAGATCTCATCGCCGGGACCTGACCCCGCCGGAGACGAATCGCATCTCGACGCCTGCGTCGCCGCCGAGGGCCCCGGCGCGGCCTATGCCGTCGCCGACGAGAACGGCATCGTGGCCGACTACACCGACGATGCGGCCGCCTCCGACTGCCGACTCGATCTCGTCGACCTGGGCTCGATCGGCTCCTCGGCCTGGCTCTACGATCCGATCCCCGACTTCTCCTACACCGTCCCGGTCTCCTTCGACCGCGAAGCACGGGTCGCCGAAGCCGATCAGCGCTTAGGCACCAAGCTGGAGGAGGTCCGTGACTCCGCGAAGCCGGGACGTGCTGATCCCACGATCATCGTGGCCGGCCTCGGCGACAGTTCGAGTCTGCCGCAGCTGCGCGCGTTCATCGCCTCCGGGCCCGGCTACGAACCCGGCAGTGTGTCCTCGGCCAGCACCCGCACCCCCGGCCTCCTGCAGCTGACGGACCTGGCCCCGGGAATCCTCGACCAGTTCGGCATCTCCTCCCCCAGCGGCATCGCCTTCGACATCACGCCCACCGCGGACGAACCGCAGAAGCGCATCGACGATCTCGTGTCCGAATCGCAGAAGGCGACGTCGATCTACCAGCACCTGTCGACGTTCTCCCTGCTCCTCGACATCACCTTCTATGTCCTGTTCCTCTTGTGCGGACTTCTGCTCGCCCGGCAGCTCCTCGGTCGCCGAGGCGGTGCGACGGTCGCCCCTACCGTGCACAGATTCCTCGCCTGGATCTCACTGGCTGTGGCAACCCTGCCGATGAGCGCGTTCCTGGCCGGACTGTTCCCCTGGGCCAGACTGCCCCAGCCCGGCTTCGGCTTGGGTCTGTCCGTGGCGGTCTCGGCCGCGCTCCTCTTCGGCGTCACTCTGCTCCCGCCCTGGGGTCGAACCTGGCGCGGTCGGGTAGCGGCACTCTCGCTGCTGAGTTTCCTCATCCTCTCCGCAGACCTCATCACCGGTTCGCATCTGCAGGGCAACTCCCTGCTGGGCTACAACCCGATCGTCGGCGGCCGGTACTACGGCCTGGGCAATCAGGGAGCGGCGATCTTCATCGTCAGCCTCTTCATCTTCCTGGGTCTCGCGATCTCCTGGCTGCGGTCGAAGGGGCATCGCAGGATGGTTCTCATCCTTCCCCTCATCCTCGGACTGTTCGCGGTGTTCGTGTCCGGAAATCCGTCCTGGGGGGCGAAGTTCGGCGGCACGATCGCCACCTTGGCCGGCCTCCTCGTGCTGCTGGCACTAGTCAGCCGCATCCGCCTCACCGTCTTCCGTCTCGTGCTGATCGGCCTCGCCTCGCTGACCGTGCTGTTGGGCATCGCGTTCCTCGACTGGCTGCGCGCGCCGGGCGATCGATCGCATTTCGGGAACTTCTTCGACCAGATCGTCACCGGTGAGGCTCTGCAGGTGATCGGTCGGAAGCTCGGCGCCAATCTCCACATCATGCAGATCAACCCTGCGCTGGCGATCGTCACTCCCCTCGCGGTCATCGCGATCCTGTTCTTCCTCCGTTATCTGCTCCACTTCCCCAGCATTTCGCCGACCAGCCGCACCGGTCGCCTGACGAACAAATGGCGAGGGCGTCTGCCGCAGGTGTTCGAGGACCAGGACATCCATTTCGGTTTCCTCGCCGCAGCCACGGGCATGGCAGTGGGCCTGGTCATCACGGACTCCGGCATCGCCGTGCCTTCGACCGGTGCCATGGTCCTTCTGCCCTATCTGCTGGCGCTGAGCGCCGAGCATGCGAATGACCAGGTCGCACGCTCAGGCAGCAGAATACGCTCAGGCGGCACATCCCGCCGAGGCAGCGCCCGGACCATCCTCATGAGAGCTGACGCCCCCGCGACGGGTCCTGACACCCCCGCTCGTTCGTCTGAGGCCCCCGTGGACTCGTCAGAGACCGGGAGGGATCGGACATGAGGGCAACGGTCTTTCCGCTGCGGGTGCTGCTGGGCGTCTTCGTCATCGCACTGCTCATCCTCGGGCTCCCTCCTGCGTCCCAGGCGAGCACGAACACCGACGCGAACATCGACGCGAACACCGACGCGAACACCGCTGAGCCTGCCGCCGCCAATGCGCCGATCTTCATCGGCGTCTCCGGCTTCAGCTTCGAAGACCTCGATCCGCGCACCACACCGAATCTGTGGAAGATGATGAAGTCCGCACAGATCGGCACCATCACTCCGCGCAGCGTGCGAGCCACCAGCTGCCCGGTCGACGGATGGCTGGCCGTGGGATCGGGACGACGTGCCGCCGATGAGCCCCGCGAAGAATGCCGTCAGCCTGCCCCGCCACTGGACGGGTGGGTCGCGGACTGGGACGTCTACTCCCAGGTGGCGCGTGGCGACAACTACGACGCCCTGCTCGGCGGACTCTCCGAATCGGTGCCGAAGATCAAGGCTTTCGGCCCCGGCGCCGCCATTGCCGCAGCCGCACCGAACGGGCACGTGGACGGATGGTCTCCTGTCGGCGGGGATCTCGCGGACAAGGCCGCACAGGCCTCGGAAGCCGGCGAGCTGTCGCTGATCGATCTCGGCAACACCACCTTGGACGGATACTCCCTCAAGGCCCTCGACAAGCGTGTCGGCATGATCCTCGATGCCAGCGGGTGGAGCGACGGCGACGGGTCCCAGGCGCTGTCTTCAGGCCACTCCCCGGTGATCTTCTCCTCGATCTCGGATGGAGCCGACAAGGGGTCGTCGATGCAGGCGACGATGGCGCTCGAACCAGGTGCAGGGGCCGGGCTGCTGACCTCCTCGTCGACACGGCAGCCGGGCCTTGTGCAGGTGCCCGACATCGCGCCGACGCTCGTGGAACTCACCGGCGCCGAGCCCATCGGGAACGTGGCCGGAGCCCCGATGACCCATGAGGACACCGGCAGCGATTGGGAGTCGCGCTACCAGGCAGTTCTCGATCGACAAGTGGCGGTCAAAACTCAGAACGAGCTGTCGACCTGGTTCTTCCCCGTCATCGCCTCACTCATGGTCGGGCTGTTGGTCCTCGCCTGGTTCCTGCGCAAGAATCACCGTGCCCTCGTCCATTCCGGGGCCTACCGACTGGGCATCGTCTTCGCCGCGATGCCGGTATCGACGTATCTGGTCAACACCGTCCCCTGGGAGCGAGCCACGAACCCTGATATCGCAATGCTGGGAGCCTTGGGCGGCTGGTCGCTGATCCTGGGCTCGATCGCACTGCTGGGGCCGTGGCGCGGACACAAACTCGGGCCGGTGCTCTTCGTGTGCGTCGTCACGATTCTCGTCCTCGCCTACGACGTGGTCACCGGTTCTCGGCTCCAGATGTCGACGCTGCTGGGTGAACCGCTGCTCATCGCATCGCGGTTCTACGGCATCGGCAACTCCGCGCTCGCGCTCTACTGCTGTGCACTGCTGCTGGCCGTCGCCGGATTCGCGTCGATGACGTCACGACCGGTCAGGCGAATCCTCATCGTCACGGTCCCAGTCCTCGTCTCGGCCGTGATCCTGGCGGCGCCGGGACTGGGAACGAAATTCGGTTCCGTGCCGACTCTGATCATCGGCGTCGCCTACCTCGTCCTCGCGGCCGCAGGCATCAGATTCTCGCTCAAACGCATGGGACTGACGGTGGGCATCGCCGGTTTCGTCATGCTGGCGGTGCTGTTCATCGACTGGCTGCGTCCAGCGGATCAGCGCACCCACTTCGGTCGTTTCTTCGACTCCATCATCAGCGGCGAGGCCCTGGGTGTGCTGGCACGCAAGATCGGCATGAACATCGACATCCTGACCCAGTCGTGGATGACGCTGATCCTGCCGCTCATCATCATCGGCGTGTTCTGGCTGGCGCTGACACCGCAGCGTTTCTCGCTGCACGGGATGACCGACGCCTACGATCGGATTCCGCTGCTGCGGGCGGGCATGATCAGCTTGGCCATCCTGCTGAGTGTCGGCACGATCATCAACGACTCGGGAATCGTCGTCCCTGCCGTGGGCATCCTCTTCCTCGTCCCTGTGCTGGTCCACCTCGAAACCTTCGAGACGAAGCAATCAGCAGACAGCGGCGGTCAGACGAAACTCAACAGTTACGTCTGACCCCCCCCCGTTCGATCTCCGCCCGTGAGGTTCGTTAGACTCACACCCTGGTCCAGCGCCGACGCACCATGGTCACAGCCATGCTGCCTGCGACGATGAGCGCGAGTGCCGCCGCCACCAGGTTCATGGCTTCGAAGCCGGTGCGGGGCAGGTCCCCGCCGTCCTTCGCACCCTCGGCGTTCGCTTCGCTGCCGTCCGCATTCGCCGAGGTGGCCCCGGAGGCATCCGCGTTCGCCGAGGTGGCTCCGGAGACGTCCGCGTTCGCGCCGTCGGCATTCGCATCCGATCCGGAAGCGTCCGCCCCGGAGGCGTCGGCGCTTGCGTTGTCACCATCGGCACCGCCGTTGGCATTCGCGTCCGTTCCTGCACCGTCGGCCGCGCCGTCGGCACTGCCATCATCGCCGGCCGTTGCGTTCGCCTCGTCGGCGACGGGTGCCGTGGCCGCGAACTCGTGGCTGATCGGCAGCGGATTGTCATCCCACCATTCGGCGTCTCCGGCCTTCAGACCCACCTCGACGGTGACCTCACCGGAGGCACTTTCGGGTGCAATGACGTTGATGGCGACATCGCTGCCACCGGCGGGGATCGATTCCAAGGTCATCGTCTTCGCCGCAGCATCCACCTTGACCTCGGGAACGTCCGCGGTGGCCGACTTCGCAGCCTTTTTCGTGCCCGGCGACGCGGAGTGGTCGGCTCTGACGGTGTAGCCCTCGGGCAGGTCGATGGTCACGTCCACGGGCCCGGCAATCTCGGCCTCGGCGGTGGTGCTGAGGACGAAGTCCTCGCTCTCGCCGGGTGCGATGCCTGTGTCGGGGGCGGCGAAGTCGACCGTGAGGTCACCGTTGTCGATGACGTCCTCTGTCATATCGGCCTGGCGTTCGTCCTTGTCCGGTGGCACAGGCGTGTTCGTCTCGAAGTAGTCCACCCAGGTCTCGAAGTCGGTGACGCCGGAGAGTTCGAACTCGCCCTTGGTGAAGGAGGAGAAGTTGTCTCCCCCGGCGGCGAGGAAGCTCAGGGTCGCGACCCGGTACTCCTTGCTCGGGTCGAGGGTCTTGCCATCGACCTCGATCGTTCTCACGTGCTCGCCCTTCTTCGCGTCGGAGTCGTAGACGACCTCGAGTTCATCGGAGATGCCCAGATGCAGGAACGGGCGCGAGGCCGTTGTGGGCTGCCACTGCTCTTCGAACAGGTCGATGACGTCGGAGCCCTTCATCGTCACGACTCCGTGGTCGTTGGCGAAGGGCAGCACGTTGCTGAGTTCAGCGGCCGTGACCTCGCACGTGTCTTCGTTGTTGTAGATGTCATCGCATCGCAGGTCGGTGCGCACTCCACCGGGGTTGGTGATGCCGAAGTCCGCGGACTCCAGCTGTGTGTCCTCTACCCCGTCTTTGAGGGCGTCGGCGACGAGGTTGCCCAGGGTGCTTTCGGCACCGCGATCATCGATGAGGTCGCCGTTCTCGTCCGTCTTCGGGTTGCCGTCCGCGTCGAGCACGAACGCCCGGTCGATGTCCTCGGTGATCTCACCGGCGACGACCGAACCGGGAACCTTGGCCTTCTCCTCCGCGGTCTCGATGATGGACGTGACCTCGGCGACGACGGGTGAGTCGAAGCTCTTGTCCTTCGTCGGCAGCAGCCCGGTCTTCTCCGTCGTCCAGTTGCCGTTCGCGTCGGCCTCGAGCTGGACCTGTCCGACGACCGAACCATAGCTGCCGGCTTCGAGCACGGGGCGCGTGCGATCGGGTTCGCCCGGCACCGGAGCCTCGAAGGAATAGGGAAGATGGGTGTGACCGGTGAACAGGACGTCGACGGAGGCGTCGGCTTCGGTGACCAGTTTCTTGAACTCGGCGTTCGAGGCTTCGGCCGCATCGAGGCTGTCGGTGGCAGACGCGCCGAGGTGGGCCTCGACGACGGTCATGTCCGGCTGTTCGTCTGCGGGCAGGTCCTCGATCTCGTCGGCGACGCGATTGACGGCGTCTGTGGGGTCACCGAAATCGAGATCGTCGATGCCTTCGGGCGAGACCAGTGACGTGGTGTCCTTCGTGACGACGCCGATGACGGCGACTTGGACATCGCCGACATCGATCATGGTGTACTCATCGAGTCCGTCGACGACGTCGGTGCTGCCCTCGTCGTAGACGTTGGCGCCGAGGTAGGGGAAATCGGCTTCGGAGGAGACTCGGCCAGTGAGGTCGTCGATGCCCTTGTCGAATTCGTGGTTGCCGACGGAGGAAGCCTGCAGTCCCAGTGCGTTGAGCACGTTGAGGGTGGGGGTGTCATCCTGCGAGGATGAGGCGTAGGTCGAGGCGCCGATGTTGTCACCGGCCGACAGGAGTCCGGTCCCGGCTGCCCCGTCCTGGCCTGCGTAGGAAGCGCGCTGCGCCTCGACCACGGAAGCGACCTCGGAACCGGCTTCGGAGATGCGGCCGTGGAAGTCGGTAATGTTGAGCAGCTGGACCTTCGTGCCCTCGGCTGCCTGCGCGGATGCATCCTCACCGGCGGGTTCTGCGGAGGCCTCACTTGCCGATGGTTCGGTGGCACCTGCCTCAGAGGGTGCCTCCTGCAGGGAGTCGCCACCCAGGGGTGCGGCAACAGCGGGGGCGATTCCCGACAGAGTCAACATTGACACTGCCGCTCCTGTTGCCAGCACCTTGGTCACACGTTTCGACATATAGCTGATTTCCTTTGGTCGTTTCATCCACTGCACGGCACCTGCGCCCCGAGAGGACCAAGCACACCCATCCTGCAGTGCCGAAGCGAACGATGAGTTACCTATATGTGAATGTACACAGGATTCTCACATCTGAAAAGAGGGATTCTCTCAAAAAGACGATTAAATCCCCGATTGCCGGCGACTATTCCTGAGTACGACGTGCCATCGTCTGGGCTGCACGGGAGGCATAGAACTCGGCCTCGGGGTAGCCCACCTCGCTGAGGACGAGTCCGTGTGCGGGTGTGACGAACATCGGAACTTCGGGATCGATGCCGACGTCTGCCTCGGCGAGGAGCTCCGCGGGTCGGGTCACCGGCCAGGCGCCGGATCCGACCTTGATCAGCCCGCCCACCAGGGCGCGGACCATGTGGTGACAGAACGCGTCGGCACGCAGATCGATCGTGATCACGGCTTCCTGGTCCCGAGTGACGTCGAGCTCGTGCAGGGTGCGGATCGTCGTCGCACCTTCTCGCGGCTTGCAGAAGGGAAGGAAATCGTGGAGCCCCTGAGCCTCGCGTGCGGCTTCTGCCATCGACTCGGCGTCGAGTTCGCCCTTGTGCCGAGGGGTGACGGGAGTCAGCAGCGGGTCGATGAACGACCGGTGATCGGCGAGTCTGTACTGGTAGGCCCGCCACAGTGCGGAGAACCGGGCGTCGAAGTCCCCCGGAACCTCGGACACGGCATGGATGACGATGTCATCGGTGCCATCGACGGTGAGGACACCGCGCAGACGCGACAGCAGTGCCGCCTCGGCGGATCGGGAGGACTTGCCGATGAGCTTCTCGATACCGGCCGTGGGCAGGTCGATGTGGACGACCTGCCGTCTGGCGTGGACCCCGGCGTCGGTGCGGCCGGCAACGACGGTGGTCACATCGGCGCCGGTGACTCGGGCCAGCCCTGCCTCCAGCGAGGACTGCACAGTGCGCAGACCGGGCTGCTTCGCCCAGCCGTGGAAGTCGGTGCCGCGGTAGCCGAGGTCGATGCGGAACCGCGTCA
>JAKDSA010000105.1 GCA_030457025.1 Brevibacterium sp.
CGCGGCGCCCGCGTCCACAACCTGCAGGGCATCGACGTCGATGTGCCGCTCAGCACGCTCGTCGCCATCGCCGGCGTCTCCGGATCGGGCAAGTCGTCTCTGGCCATGGGAGTCCTCTACGCCGAAGGCTCACGACGCTACATCGAAGCACTGTCGACCTACACACGCCGTCGGATGGGACAGGCCGCACGCGCCGACGTCGACAGCGTCCGCCACATCCCCGCAGCCCTGGCCCTGCGGCAGCGCCCGGGGGTTCCCGGTGTGCGCTCGACCTTCGGAACGTCGACCGAGCTGCTCAATGTCGTCCGGCTGATGTTCTCTCGGCTGGGGTCTCATGTCTGCCCGAACGGGCACCGGCAGGAACCGACCCTGTCCGTGGCCGCGGAAGAGGACTTCACCTGCCCGGAGTGCGGTGAAACCGTGCAGGCTCCCGGCGCCGAGGCTCTGGCCTTCAATTCCGCGGGAGCCTGTCCCCGCTGCGAGGGGATCGGCACGATCCGAGAGATCGACGATGCCTCCCTCATCCGCGATAGAACCATGACCATCGATGACGGCGCCGTCATCCCGTGGCAGATGTTCGGATTCAACGTCCAGCCTCAGATCGCGCGAGAGTTCGGTGTCCGCACCGACGTGGCCTGGCGTGATCTCAACGACTGGGAACGCGACATCGTCCTCGACGGACCCGAAGAGAAGAAGCACATCACTGTCGCCTCGAAGAAGGGCCTGCATGATCTCGACTTCACATTCCGCAACGCACGCCTGACGGTCAGCGAAGAACTCAAACGGGCCGATGACGAGAAGCGACTCGCCAGAGTCAGCCGGTTCCTCATCGAACGCGTCTGCCCCGACTGCCGCGGAACCCGCCTGTCCCCCACAGCCCGGGCACCGCGAATCGGTGAACTCGGCCTCGCCGACGCGACCGCCATGACGCTCGATGCCCTCGTCGCTTGGGCCGCAGACGTCCCGGACACGCTTCCCGGACCGATGCAGTCCATGGCCCAGGCGCTGGTCGACACACTGCTGGGCATGGCGCGCCGACTGCTCGACCTCGGACTCGGCTACCTCGGCCTCGACCGAGCCGGATCGTCTCTGTCGACCGGTGAACGACAGCGAGTCCAACTGGCGCGGGCAGTCCGCAATGAGACCACCGGTGTCCTCTACGTCCTCGACGAACCGTCGATCGGACTCCACCCCTCGAACATCCAGGGCCTGCAGGGCGTCATCTCCGACCTCCTCGGCGAAGGAAACTCCGTCGTCATGGTCGACCACGATCCGCTCGTGCTGCGTGAGGCCGAGCATCTCATCGAGATCGGCCCCGGTTCCGGACGGGACGGCGGCCGCCTGGTAGCCACCGGCACCGTCGAGGAACTCGACGGCAACCCGGATTCGCGCATCGGCCCTTACCTCACCGGGCGGGCGAGCGGACTCGTCCGCCCATCCGCATCGGCTCACGAGGTCTTCACACACGGTCGGATCCGACTGGCCACCACACCGATCCACACCATTCACGCGCTGGAGGCCGAGATCCCGCGGAATAGGCTGACGGTTGTGACCGGGGTGTCCGGTTCGGGCAAGAGCACCCTCGTTCTCGACAGCCTCGTCCCCGCCCTCAGAGCCGACGACGAACGGTCCTTGCCCGAGCATGTGCATGAGATCGACGCCGGTGGGATCGAACGGGTCAATGTCGTCGACGCGACACCGATCGGCATCAATGTCCGCTCCACCGTGGCGACCTACTCCGGGGTGCTCGACGACCTTCGCCGATCCTACGCTCGCCTCCAGCCGTCGCAGGAGGCCGGGCTGAAGGCCGGCGACTTCTCCTACAACACGGGCACGCTTCGTTGCCCCAGATGCCAAGGCACCGGCGAGATCACACTCGATGTGCAGTTCCTGCCCGACGTCGACATTCCCTGCCCCGAGTGTGAGGGCCGACGCTACAGTCCGGACGCGGACGGCTATCGCCGCCCCTCCGCTGCTGACGAGCGGCCTCTGTCCTTGCCGGAGCTGCTGGCGCTGACCGTCGCCGAGGCGATTCCCCACCTCACCGACATGCGCAGAGTCCATGCGCGTCTGCAGGCCCTGCAGGATGTCGGTCTGGGCTATCTCACCCTCCACGAAGCCACTCCCGCTCTGTCCGGTGGTGAGGCCCAGCGCCTCAAACTCGCCACCGAACTGGGCAAGTCGCAGAAACACACCCTCTTCGTCTTCGACGAACCGACAGTCGGTCTGCATCCCGATGATGTCCGCGTGCTCGTCCGCGTCTTCCAGCAGCTCCTCGACCAGGGTGGGACGGTGCTCGTCATCGAACACGATCTCGACATGATCGCCAACGCCGACTGGGTCATCGACCTCGGCCCCGGCGGCGGTGAGGACGGGGGTCGGATCGTCGCCGTCGGCACCCCGGAGACGGTCGCCGGCGATTCGCAGAGCGTCACCGGAGAGTATCTCAGAGCGCACGTGCTGCTTCGAGAATGACGGGCAGCACGTAGACAGAGCTAAGGCGTGTCGTTGTCCTTCTCCACCTTGTTGAAGTCCTGATATTCCTTGACGACGTCGGCGGTCGGACCGTCGGCACGCAGGACGCCCTTCTCGATCCAGATCGTGCGATTGCACGTGTCCTTGATCGAGCGCATCGAGTGGGAGACGAGGAAGACCGTACCGGCGTTCTCGCGGATCGAACGGATCCGCCCCTCACTGCGATCGCGGAACTTCTTGTCACCGACGTTGAGCGCCTCGTCGACGATGAGGATCTCATGCTGAACAGAGGTCGCGATGGCGAACTTCAGGCGCTGGGACATCCCCGAGGAATAGGTGCGCATCGGCAGGTTGATGAAGTCCTCGAGGCCGGTGAACTCGACGATGTCGTCGAACTTCTCCTCGATCTGTGCACGGGTGAGGCCCAAGGCCAGTGAACCGAGAACAATGTTGCGGGCACCGGAGAGATCAGGGATCAGGGCCGCACCGACACCGAGGAGGTTCGGCCTTGAGCTCGCGTAGATCGCACCTTCTGAAGTGGGGGTCAGACCCGTGATCGAGCGCATGAGCGTGGACTTTCCAGAGCCGTTGCTGCCGATGACACCGATGGATTCGTTCCGGTGGGCGACGAAGCTGACGCCCTTGAGCGCATGGACTTCCTGGAGGCCACGCTGGCGGTTGAGCAGTCCTCCCCCGCCGCCGAGTTTGAGCTTCTTGCCTGTGGCCATGGTCTTATAGCGGACATGGACGTTGTCGCAGACGACAACGGGCGGATTGTCCTTCGTCACTGCTGGCACACCGCCTGTGTCCGGCGAGGTCTGTTCACTCATCGCGACCGTACCTTTCCTCGGCCTGCCAGAAGAAGACGAAGCCGAAGATGAAGATGGCGAAGGCCCAGATGGCGAGGTGCCAGAAGTAGTCATAGGGGATGACACCGCCCTTCATGAGGATGCCGCGGGCGATGGCGAGGACGTTGTTCAGCGGCTGCCAATCGGCGAATGGCTGCAGGGCAGGGTTGATCTTCTCGACCATGGTCTTGAGTTCGAAGAAGACCCCCGAGGTGTAGAAGATCATCCGCGAGATGAACGGTGTGACCTGGGACAGATCACGGAAGTGGACTGTGACACGAGCGAAGATGAACGCCACACCCTGGTTGAAGATCCAGAACAGGATGACCAAGGGGATGAAGAGGAACCAGTCCCAGGCGGGCCGGGCACCGAACATCATCGCGAGAATCATCATGAACAGCAATGTGGGGATGAAGTTGAGGAGATTCTGGAACACCGTGGCGATGGGCAAGACGATGCGCGGGAACGGCAGCGACTGCACAAGGGATGCGTTCGAGATGATCGACTTCGCGCCGCCGTTCATCGAGGTGTTGAAGAACTCGATGACGAACACGCCGATGACGACGAAGGGGGCGAAGTCGTCAGGGCGCGCAGTCGCGCCCTGCATGATGACTCCGAAGACCGTGCCGTAGATGAGTGCTGAGAATGCCGGTCGCAACAGCACCCAGAGCATGCCGAGTCGGTTGCGTTCGTTCTCACTCTGCATCTTGTACTTGGCGAGAGTGAAGGTGAAGTCGCTGCGAGTGATCAGCTGCTTGACGTACTGGGGCAGTGACGGCCGCCCGCCTACTCTGTCGAGCCCATGCTCGTCAGCTAGCTTAGCCATATCCATGTACAGAAATTTCTCTCGTCGGCGGCTGGGGGTCGATCACAGGAAGTCTACGTGATGAGGTTAGCCGATTCTCACAGTCGGCTGTGAGCCTTGAAGTCGAAGTCAGGGTCGTTGATCTGGGCACGACTCGGAATGTTATTACCGGCAAGTACTCGACGAGCGGCCGCCTGCATCGGCGGCCAGTTGAGAGTCTCGACGCCGATGAGGAGCGCTTCCGGCTCTGCTCCGTCGAAGTGGAAGACCTGGAACTTCTTTCCGCTCGGGTCGTGCCTGATGATCGTATTGGTGGCATCGGGGCTGGTCAGACCCGCAGTGAAGACCTTTTCAGGTCCTTGGAAGCTCCAGTGCCAGGGGACGTCTCTCCAAGGCTCTTCGGCTTCGACGCTTGTGGCTGTCAGCTGTTCGGCGAGGTATTTGCCGTGGCTCTCGGCTACGGGCTCACATGCCCAGGGGTAGTCGAGGGCGTAGGGTCCGTCGGTGATGCGGGCGCAGTCACCAGCCGCCCACACGCGGGGGTGAGATGTTGCCAATTTCTCATTCACTTCCCAGGCCTCGGCGGGTCGGTCGCCGTCGATGGGAATGACCGCGGGGCGGGCTCCGACGCTGGTGACGAACACGTTATGAGTGTTCGCCGGGATTTCATCTGGGCTGCTGGTGTGAGCGACGAATTTCACGCCCGCTTCCTGATGTTTGGCGAACAGCGCCTGGCGCACCGGTGCCGAGAGCTGTTTGCGCAGGGGTTCGGCTCCGCGCAGATAGACGGTGGCCTCATGTCCGGCCGCGACCGCCGAAGTCGCGACTTCCATCCCCAGGTACCCGGAGCCGAGGACTCCGACGTTGAGCGGTGCGCTGGATTCGGCGACCATGTCACGGATCCACTCGGCCTCGCCGAGGCTGTAGACCGGGAGTGCATCCGGATACTGAGGGATCTCCGGTCGGTTGGCCTCCAAGCCTGTGGCAAGGATGCAGTGGGTGAAGTCGAGCGTCTCTTCCGTCGCCAGGTGGACGGTTCCGCCCTCCCCCGCCTCGGCGAGGGTGATCTCCGTGGCCGTGTCACGGACGAAGGTGATGAGCTCACTGGATTCCAGGTGGAAGGGCAGGTGGTAACGGGAGCTGTCGAAGAGGTGCTTCGACAGGGGTGGCCGTTCACAGGTCTCGCCCGCGTTCGGGTCGATGAGCGTGACGGCCTGCCCGCGTTCGCTGATTTCCCGGGCCGCGGTGATTCCGGCCAGTCCCCCACCGATGATGACGATCCGCTTGGTCATGTCACCATGCTAGTACGCTCACTCAGAGCTCCGTGGTGTCACTGCCCCCACCGGAACGATCACCGGTCACCTTGGCCTTGGCGATCTGGGCCAGGGCGGAGACCTTTCCGCCTTTGAGCCCCCAGTGCTGGGCGGAGTCGCCGACGACCTTCATGAGGCCGAGCCCGGGGTCGTTGCGACCGCCGACGAACCAGGCGTCGACCTCGTCGTTCCACAGTTCGTCCTTCTTGTCCTGATCGTCGACGAACTCGATCCGACCTGACACCGAGAGCCAATTGCCCGCCTCGGAGACGGCGATGTTGACCTCGGGGTTGTGCAGCAGTGCCGTTGCCTGGTCGCCCTGCATGCCGATGAAGAACCACACATCGGCTTCGTCGGTGACCTGCTGGGGCACCATGGGATGGGCGAGCAGCTTGCCGTCGTCGAGTGCGGTCGTGAGCATCACGTATCCACTGTCGCGGAGGATGCTCACTACGTCTGTCTGATCAAGATTCTCGGTCTCAGCCATTGTGCTCTCCATTCACCGGTCGTCGTCTGCGGAGCCGTCAGTGCTTCGGGCGGATTCTTCGGCTGCCGATTCCTCAGCTGCGGACTCGTCGATGGCGGTATGCGAACCATCTGGGTTGCGATACAGGCTCACACCCTCTTCGGCGGCCGCGTCACCGGCACGACGCTCGACGTCTTCCTCGGTGTAACCGACCTTCGCATGCGAGTGGACTTGGGACGTGCCAGCCAGAGGCTCGGCCGTCTTATCGAGTTTCTCCGCGACATCGCGCGCCTTCTTCTCGCCGCTCTTCTCGTCGCTCGTGTCTCTGCTCATCAGGGATCCTTTCACTGACGGTCCATTGCACCTCAGTCGCATAGGCGACTGTTCGCTCATTCTCACACGATGCCGACTCCCGCAACAGGGGGTGTCGGGCGACAGCCGGCATTGCCAGGCAACGGACAGCTTCCTCGCCGGTCAGGCCGGTGGGCGGTCTGGCGATGAGGAGATTCGACTGCACGCAGCACGTCCGGCGGATCCTTTGTTCGCCTGCGTTCGCCTGCGGGGAAGTCCGCCCGTCTGCCTGTGATTCACAGCCCCGTCTGCCTGTGATTCATAGCCAGCTGCGAGGACTCACGAGTGACCGACATGTCCCGTCGACGTTGACGATGTGTCACGATGGCGGGATGGATCTCACCTACTTCTGGACCGGTTGGTCCCCCATCTGGCACACCTTGCTCATCGGCATAGTCGGATACCTCACGCTCGTCGTCCTGCTGCGCGGGACAGGGCCGCGGACCATGGCGAAGATGACGCCCTTGGACTTCGTCATCGCCGTGACGATCGGGTCGGCGTTCGGCCGTGTCATGACCGCCGTCGATGTCAGCCTCGCCCAGGCTCTTGTCGCCCTGGTGCTGCTGGTCATCGTGCAGTGGGTGCTCGCCTTCATCCGATCGCGGTCACATGTCATGCGCCGAATCCTCGACTCCCCACCGGCACTGCTCTACTACGACGGTCAGCTGCAGCAGAAGGCACTGCGACGCCACCGACTCACTCAGGTTGATGTCCACACCGCCGCTCGCCAATCGGGACACGGCTCGCTCGACGACCTCCAAGCTGTGATCCTGCATCAGGACGGATCGCTGGGCGTGATCGCACACGCCTCGATGGGCGATGGCTCGAGCGTCCTGCCCTATGTCGAGCGACACCACGGAGATGGCAGCCAGGAGCGCTGATCGGCGAGGGGCCGTGGCGGAATCTCGGGGATGACGTCCGCGGCCAGGGCACGGTGGGCCTCGGTAGGCGCTTCGATGTGTCGTGGCCGGGTCACGGGATGCATGCCCGAAGACTGCGTGCCTACACTGATGCCATGGATGAAGAAGCAGTTTCCGTGAACGATATCCCCGAAGGCGCCGCCATCATCGACGTGCGCGAGGACGACGAATGGGAGGCCGGCCACATCGAGGGTGCCCTGCACGTGCCGCTGGGCGACCTGCCGACCCGCCTCGACGATCTGCCCCTCGATGACGATATGTACGTCATCTGCCGCACCGGCGGACGTTCGAATCGCGCCGTTGCCTGGCTGACGACCAACGGCTTCGACGCCTACAACGTTGCCGGCGGCATGGGGTCGTGGAACCTCGACAACGGCAAGCCGATCGTGTCTGAGACCGGCGAAGAGCCCTGGGTGATGTAGGGTCCCGACGCAGTTTCGCGACTGCGGCGAGATCCTACGCAAAGGTAGTCTCTTGAGGTGGTCGGCTTCGGCTCCGCTGAAGTTCGTGCGGGGCTTGAACAACGTGAAGACCGCTTGATGCCTTGATAAATTTATCAACGCGCAATTGAGCACGAGGCATCTGCCTGGGGCCGAGGCCCGTACCTGGCCCATCGCAACTACCCCGACCCCTCGCCCTGGCCAGTCTTGGGTTGATTCGACAGTGCGCTGCGCAGCGATCTTCGGGCCGCATGCAGCAGGCAAGAGCACATTACTCGATGCGTTGGAAACGTTGATGAAGTCCGTCCAGCGGCCTCGCGCTTTGCTTCATTTTCCGGAATTGTCTCGGTACCGTGTTTCGAAGTCTGGCTTATTGCTCACTGCAAGCAGGTGGGCCGCTACCCCAACCAGGCAGCCGCACAGCAAGACCTGGCTCTCGTCACCGGACGGCATAAGAGTACGAAGGAATGACCCGACGACTTCCCGTGGGATCGAATCGATGAGGCCTGTTCACGATGCCGCGATCGAAAAATCAGGGCACATAGCGCAAGCAGCGAGGAGTGCTCCACACCATTTTCTCGCCCCGATGGACATCCTCCGTCCACGATGCAAGAACTGGGAGCTCAGGACTGTGTGCATCGGTTCAGATTTGGCATTGTAGAAGTATGACTACTCGCGCCGGCCAGCTGGCCCAGGATCGGGATCTCGTTGACATCCCCGCACTGCTCGACTCCTACTACGACCTCGTTCCGGACTCCTCCGTGCCGGCCCAGGCCGTGAGCTTCGGAACCTCGGGACACCGCGGCTCGAGCTTCAACCGTGCGTTCAACGAAGCCCACATCGCCGCGATCACCGCCGCCATCGTCGATTTCCGCAAGAACCAGGGCATCCACGGCCCCATCTTCTTGGGCCGTGACACCCATGCGCTGAGCGAGCCGGCGTTCCTCACCGTCCTCGAGGTCCTCGCCGCCGCGGAGGTGCCCGCACTCATCGATGAGCGTGACGGCTTCACCCCCACACCGGCCGTCTCCCACGCGATCCTCGGCTTCAACGCCGGGAAGTCGGCGAAGGACCCTCAGGCCGACGGCATCATTCTCACCCCCAGCCACAACCCGCCCTCCGACGGCGGCATCAAGTACAACCCGCCGCATGGCGGACCCGCAGGCTCGGAGACGACGACGTGGATCGCCGAGCGCGCGAACTCCTATCTCCAGGCCGGGTGGGAGAAGATCCCGCGAACCGGATTCCAACGTGCCTTCCATCTGGAGAACACCGAGAACTTCGACTTCATCGCCAACTACACCGAAGACCTCGAATCGATCATCGACCTCGACGTCATCCGCAGCTCCGGCATCCAGATCGGTGCCGACCCCCTGGGCGGAGCCAGCGTCGACTACTGGGCCGCGATCGCCGAGGACTTCGACCTCAACCTCACGGTCGTCCACCCGGAGATCGACCCGGCCTGGTCCTTCATGACCCTCGACTGGGACGAGAACATCCGCATGGACTGCTCCTCGCCCTACGCGATGGCCGGGCTCATCGCCTCCCGCAACGACTTCGACATCGCCACGGGCAATGACGCCGATGCCGACCGCCACGGCATCGTCACCCCCGACGCCGGGCTGATGAACCCCAACCACTACCTGGCGACCGCGATCGACTACCTGCTCGATCACCGGCCCGAGTGGTCATCGACTGCCGGCATCGGCAAGACGCTGGTCACCTCTTCGATCGTCGACCGGATCGTCTCCGCCCACGGGCGCCGACTGCTCGAGGTTCCCGTCGGGTTCAAATGGTTCGTCCCCGGACTCCTCGACTCGACGCTGGCCTTCGGCGGGGAGGAATCCGCGGGCGCATCGTTCCTGCGTCGCAGCGGCAAGGTGTGGTCGACGGACAAGGACGGCATCATCATGGCCCTCCTGGCCGCCGAGATGACGGCGAAGACCGGACAGACTCCGTCCCAGCGCTACGCGGGACTGGCCGCGAACTTCGGCCACAGCGCCTATGCCCGCCAGGACGCCCCGGCCACTCGGGCACAGAAAGCCAAGCTGAGTTCGCTGGAGGCCTCCCAGGTGAGCGCGAAGACCGTCGGCGGTGAACCGGTGACCTCGGTGCTCACCTCGGCGCCGGGAAACAA
>JAKDSA010000106.1 GCA_030457025.1 Brevibacterium sp.
CTGCGTTTAGTGTGATGGTTCACACTGGGCCGTCTTGATTTCGCATTGTCGACACGACTCGGATAGGCTGGCTCGCGGAGGATTCGCCTAGTGGCCTATGGCGCTCGCCTGGAACGCGGGTTGGGTTAACGCCCTCAGGGGTTCGAATCCCCTATCCTCCGCCACGGGAGTCCCGGTCTCGCAGTTTCTGCGGGCCGGGACTTCGTCGATTCACCCGGTTTCGAGCCGAGCGCGGGCCTCGCAGTCGCCTTTCGGGCATCCCTCACCGTTCGTGGCAATCCGGATTGGCCGTGGCATTTCCTACTGGTGCCTCCGCATCCCTCACCATTCGCAGCACTACGCACCGGTGCAACGGGGTGGTGCGCCGGTGAGGGTGAGGGATGCTGAGTGGGCCGCAGCGCAGGACCGCTGCCCGAGGCGCAAATCGCATGACGCCCCGTGGCGGAATGCCTCATTGTGACGGTGCGCGGCGGCCCGCGAAATCTGCTCGCCGTGTGTGGTCTGTGTCTCAGTAATCTGGCACAGCTCGCCCGCACACAGCACTCGGAGGTGGCCCGCGCCCACAATCGGAAAGTCCGTTTCGGACTCAACGGGTTCGTGATCGTCCGCGACACCGAAGCCGAAGCCTGCGACCAGCTGTGCGAGATCATCGCACACGCCGACGCCGAGGCGGTCGAAGGATTCCGCGAGTCCGTGCAGACCGCCGGAGCCGCGACCTCGGATAAGAAAGGCATGTGGGCGGATTCGAGCTTCGAAGACCTCGTGCAGTACAACGACGGCTTCCGTACCCAGCTCATCGGAACCCCCGAACAGGTCGCCGACCGCATCATCGAATACAAGAAGATCGGCGTCGACCTCATCCTCACCGGCTTCCTCCACTTCCAGGAGGAACTTGAAGCGTTCGGCAAGACCGTCATCCCGATCGTGCGCGAGAAGGAAGCCGAACTCGTCAACAGGGGACTGCTCACCCCTGCCGGAGTCTGAGTCAGCCAGTCGGTTTCCCTCAGGCCACGCTGAATGACGCGGACTTGAGCTTCAGCTTCGTTCGCAGCTGATCGCCGGTGAGGCTCGCGGTCTTCCCCTTCACCGAGGTGGCTTTCACCGTCTTCACCAGACCTGAGCCGGTCTTCGCCACCGCCACAGACCGGACGTCTGCCAGCCCGAAGGCCCGTGCCATGTCGGCCTGCTTGGCCGTCACCGACCACGAGGCGTTCGGGTTCTGCGCAGAGGCATACTTCGACGGAGAGTCATCGACCGAGACCAGGTACGGCACGGCCGACCCCCACACCTCGGCAGCCGAATGCGTCTTCGACCCGGCCGACGACGAGTAGACAGCATCGATGAGCCCGCCCTTGTAGGTGATGAGGCGCGCCGACCTCACCGTCGACCCGCTCGTGGTCTGTGTCGCGGCCACGGCCTTGCGCCATGGACCGGAATCGCCTGCATTCTCATGAGTCCACCCGAGGAAACGCTGCGAGGCCACCTCGTCATAGACGTTGCACCCGCAGGCCGGCTTCACCGCACCGAGATTGCGGTAGGCGTAGGTGCGCGAAGCGATGGCCTGACTGCGCAGGACCTCGGACTGCCACGACGCCGGCATCTCGGCGATGCCCGGCAGATATTCCTTGTTGAGACCCACCACGTTGATGACGTTGAGCGAGCTCTTCAGCTGACCGATCTCGAGCCGTCCGTGTCGGTAGGTGCCGGTCGCCCCGTTCTGGGCACCGCTGACCGACACCGTCGTCGCCGACGAACTCTTCCAATATCGGGTGCTCTGCCATTCGAGGGTGAGCTTCGACCCCGAATAGCTCTTCGACCCGACGGTCGCCTTGACCGAACCGGATGACGTCCGTTCGATCGTGACCTTCGAGCCCGATTCGATGGTCTTCGACCCGACCTTGACCCGCAGACGGCCGGACCGCGGAGTGACCGTCACGGACTTCTTACCGGTCAGCAGCTGCACCTTGAGACTGGCGTCGGCGTTCTTCGACATCGTCGTGACCTTGGCACCCGTGTAGTAGTGTTGCAGGATCTGCGTCGACGACTTTCCGGCTGTCGCCATTCCGCGCGCTCCGTACTGGCTCATCCCGACCCCATGGCCGAACCCCGACCCCTTGATCGTGAACGACTACGGCGCTTTCGTCAGCGTCACCTTCGCCCCGGATTTCGCCGTCCACACGATCATGCCGTTCTGGAACTTCTGCCGGGCCTCCGAACCTGAGCGGTATTCGTTGCTCGTCGGATAGCCGAGCGGACCGCGTTCCCACCCGGACTTCTTCCATGCTGTGCGGATCGCGCCCAGAGTCGCATGGGCGCCGGTGGCCTTCGTCCAATGGATGCTGCCGTGCTTGAACGACTGATAGCAGCCCTTCTGGATCAGCGTGCACCGCTGTGGGCCGACCGCTGGGCCGAGCTTGCCGGAATTCCCACCGAGCGATTTGTGCATCGTTCCGATCGCACCCGAAGTCGCATAGGCAGCATGTGCCGGAGGCTGTGTGGAGCAGAGAACGAGAAGGAACCCGATGAGCAGTGCCGCGAGGGTAGGAGTCGTCGCCTTGACAAACGGGGAAGCTGGCATGAGTAGGTCATAAGCGCGGCTGTCAAGACCCCAGGTGACGAACAGACGAACTCCCCGGAACGATCGTTCCGGGGAGTTCTTCGCCGAGGTGGTTCCGCCTCGGCGAAAGAGGCATCGTTCCAGGTCAGCTGAACTTATCAGCGATTGCCTTGTTGAAGGCGTCGAGGTCGTCGGGGCTGCGGGAGGTAATGAGGTTGCCGTCGACGACCACCTCGGTGTCGGCCCAGTCGGCTCCGGCGTTGATGAGGTCGGTCTTCGTCGAGATGAAGGACGTCAGCTTCCGTCCCTTGGCCACTCCCGCCTCGGCGAGGATCCACGGAGCATGGCAGATGGCCGCGACCGGTTTGTCGGCGGCGAAGAACGCCTTGACGAGGTTGACGGCGTCCTCATTCAGACGCAGGGCATCGGAGTTGAGGGTGCCGCCGGGCAGGACGAGGGCGTCGAAGTCATCGACCGAGGCCTCGGCGACGGGAACGTCGACGTCGAAGGTCTTCGCGTGCTCCCAATCGCCTTCCATCGCCTGCAGAGTCCCCTCTGAGGGGGAGACGATGACGGTCGTCGCTCCGGCCTCGTCGAGGGCTGTGCGGGGGCTGGTCAGTTCGACCTGCTCGACGCCGCTGGTGAGGAGGAATGCGATCTTCTTGTCAGAGAGTGCCATGATGGTGCTCCTTGTCGGTTGTGATTGGTGAGGTTGTCGAATCTGACATGGGCTCGGCTGGCCGAAACCTCGAGGCCGACGTGCAGCTGGGCCGACGCCTACATTGGACACAACAACGGAAAGTGCAGAGTTGTTCCAGATCGCGACGAACGGATTCCCCTGGTCGGGATGACCAGGGGAATGCGATTCGGGGATGCGAGACGCTCGAGGGGTACGTTTCGCGGGCTCGGCGGACGGCTCAGATGTTCGGGAACTCGAGGCTGTAGCCGATGCCGGACTGCGACGCCGAGGTGATCTTCACAGTGCCGTAGTGATTCTTGCCGGCAGCGGTGACGGTGCAGTTCTGCGATCCGCTGTGGGAGAAGATCCGCAGGTCGGAATAGCAGTCGACGGTGTCGACCGTGGTGCCCTGCTTGGCGTAGGCGTTCTTGATGTCCGCCTCGAGAACGTCGGCGGGGATCTTGCCGTTGCCGTCGGCGTCGAGTTCGACTCCGTCTTCGCCGATCCGCGGGCCCTGGTAGCCGTTGTCGGTCGTGCCGCTCGACGACGATGATCCGCTCGAGGTGGAGTCGCTCGAGGACGACGATCCGGTCGACGACGAGCCGTTCGAGGTGGAGGAGCCACTCGCCGAGGAGGCGCTGGACGAATCGGTGGATCCGCCGCTGCCGGTGGTGCCGTTGTCCGTCGTGCCGCTATCGCTCGTGCCGGACGAACCCGAACCGGCGGAGTCCGAGGTGGAGCCCGAATCCGATGCCGGTTCTTCGGCGGTCGTCTCGGTGTCCCCGGTCTGCTGCGCCTGCTGGCCGTCCTGCTCCTGGCCCTGTTCCTGCCCCTGGCCTTCTGGGCCGAAGGTGATGTTCATATCGCAGGCCGAGAGTGTCAGGGTCGCGGCGAGAGCTCCGGCAACGGTGATGGTTTTGAGAAGTGTCTGTGCCTTCATGATCTTCTCCTGGTCTCGTGTGCAAAAAGCGGTCGGTGTTTCGTACAAGACAAGCCTCTCAGCGCGGAGCCGTGACCTGGGCCGATTCGTGTTCGGATCCGGTGACGCATGTTCCAGGACGGACACATCGGCCTATTCTGGGACTGTGTTCGATGACCGGAGCCGAAGAGAAACGAGAAAACTTCGCCGCCGATGTCGAGAACACGAGTCCGGCTGCGTCCCAGACATGTCAGCGAGCACATCCCGTGCGAGCGGCACGAGACAAGGAGACCATCATGGCCAAGTACCTCATGCTCAAGCACTATCGGATGCCGGAGCAGTATATGGATTACACCCCGATGGATCAGTGGAGTCCCGACGAGGTCGACGCGCATGTGGCGTACATGAACGCCTTCGCCGACAGACTCAAGGACTCCGGCGAATTCGTCGACTCCCAGGCACTCTCGCCCGAGGGCACCTTCGTCCGATCCGGCGGACCGGGCAAGCCTCCGGTCACCGACGGTCCCTTCCCCGAGACGAAGGACCTCATCGCCGGGTGGATGGTCATCGACGTCGAGAACTACGACCGCGCTCTCGAACTCGCCGGTGAGCTGTCCGCCGCACCGGGCAAGGGAGGAGAGCCGATCAACGAATGGCTCGAACTGCGCCCCTTCCTCGACCACGCACCCAGCGTGGACGAATGATCAGGGACGCGAACGGAGTTCGCGATGATCGATCGGGATCCCCTCGCCGAGGCGGAGCTGCGTGAGCTCGTCCCCGCCGTGATCGGCATCCTCGTCAGTCGTGGAGCAGACTTCGCGACCGCCGAGGACGCCGTTCAGGACGCGCTCATCGAAGCCCTGCGATCGTGGCCGTCCGACCCGCCCCGTGACCGGCGGGGCTGGCTCGTGACGGTGGCATGGCGGAAGTTCCTCGACATCGTGCGATCTGAAGGATCGCGGATGAAACGCGAGGAACGGGTCATGGCCGCCACTCTCGCCGAGCCCGAAACCTCGTCCGAACCCGGGACGGACGGCGTCCCGAACGCCGATGACACCCTCGACCTCTACTTCCTCTGCGCCCATCCCGACCTCAGCCCCGCCTCGGCGGTGGCCCTGACCCTGAGGGCGGTCGGCGGACTGACGACGAAGCAGATCGCCGCAGCCTATATGGTGCCCGAGTCGACGATGGCTCAACGCATCAGCCGAGCCAAATCCACGATCGCAGGGTCCCGGCTCAACCGACCCGGCAGCCTGTCCTCGGTGCTCACCACCCTCTACCTCGTGTTCAACGAAGGGCACTCGGGCGAGGTCGACCTCGTCGCCGAGGCGATCCGACTGACCCGCACGCTTGCGTCGATGATCGACTCCGCCGAGGTGGACGGACTGCTCGCCCTCATGCTCCTCCACCACGCCCGCCGCGATGTCCGCTTCGGCGCCGACGGTCGCCTCATCTCGCTGGCCGATCAGGACCGCACCCTGTGGGATCAACGGCTCATCGTCGAGGGCATCGAGATCCTGCAGGCAGCCCTTGGTCGGGACGAACTCGGCCAGTATCAGGCACAGGCCGCCATCGCGGCACTCCACGCCGATGCGCAGACGGTCGAGGACACCGACTGGGTGCAGGTCGTGGAGTGGTACGACGAACTCCTCAAGCTGAACGAGAGCCCGATCGCGTCCCTCAACCGTGCCGTTGCGATCGGTGAAGCCGACGGACCGGTGGCCGGACTGGCCGAACTGGGCAGACTCGATGAGACGCTGCCGCGCTACTTCGCCGTCGAGGCCCACCTGCGAGAACGGGCAGGAGAAGACGAGGCGGCGGCGAAGCTCTACGTCGAAGCCGCGGCCAAGGCGAGCAACCTCGCCGAACGCGACCACCTCATGCGTCAGGCAGCTCGCCTGAACTCGCGGTAATCTGAGCGCATGGTCGAAGCGAACGTGGACAGCGTCATGGAGACATTGGCGGCGATGGAGGATCCCAAGGCTCGTGCCGTCAACGAGAAGCACGGTGATGATCACGGTGTGAATCTGAGCAAGCTGCGGGCCGTGGCCAAGGAGCTGAAGAAGAACGACGAGCTCGCCGTCGAACTGTGGAACACCGGCGATACCGCGGCGCGCCTCGTCGCGATCCTCATCATGCGTCCCCGCAGCTATGACGCACAGCATCTCGATGCCATGCTGCGCGAGGCGCGTGTGCCGAAGGTCCACGGCTGGCTGGTCAACTACATCGTCAAGAAGTCGAAGCATGCCGAATCGCTGCGCCTGGACTGGATGGACGACCCTGATCCGATCGTGGCGTCGGCAGGCTGGGCACTGACCAGCGAGCGTGTGAACAAGTCACCCGAGGGCCTTGACCTGTCCGGTCTCCTCGACACCATCGAGGCGCAGATGCTCGGCGCCGATGAGCGCCTGCAGTGGGCGATGAACGAAACCCTGTCCTACATCGGCATCGAGAACGAGGACCTGCGGCCACGGGCCATCGACATCGGCAACCGCCTCGGCGTCCTCAAGGACTATCCGACCCCGCCGAACTGCACGTCGCCCTTCGCCCCGACCTGGATCACGGAGATCGTGGCCCGCAGAGCAGGGGCCTGAGTCAGATCAGAAGTCTGACGCACAGGAATCAGCTCAGAGTGCGGTGACGGCCGATCGGGAGCATCAGCGGCTGACCGGAGACAGGATCCTCGATGACCCTGTTCTCGAGACCGAACACGTTGCGGACATTGTCTTCGGTGAGCACCTCGGCGGGAGCCCCGGAGGCATGGATCCCGCCGTCGGCGATCATGACGAGCCGATCACAGTACCGTGCGGCCAGATTGAGATCATGCAGGACCATCACGATAGTCACGCCTGAACCCTGGTTGAGTTCGGTGAGCAGATCGAGGACCTCCACCTGATGGTTGACGTCGAGGAAGGTGGTCGGTTCATCGAGCAGGAGGATGTCGGTCTGCTGGGCGAGGGCCATTGCGATCCACACTCGTTGCCGTTGGCCGCCGGAGAGTTCGTCGACGGGACGGTCGGCCAGGTCCGCGGTTCCGGTGGTATCCAGAGCCTGGGCGACAGCGAGATCGTCCTGGGCATTCCATCGTGAGAAGGCCCCCTGGTGGGGATGGCGACCGCGTCCGACGAGATCGGCGACCGTGATGCCCTCGGGAGCGATCGGTGTCTGTGGGAGGAGTCCCAGGGCCCGCGCGAGCTGCTTCGCCGGCATCGTGTGTACCTGTCTGCCGTCGAGGATGACAGTGCCGGATCTGGGCGTCAGCAGTCGGGACATCGATTTGAGCAGCGTGGACTTGCCGCAGGCGTTGGCCCCGACGATGCCCGTGATCTGGCCGGGCGGCAGGGTCAGATCAAGTCCCTTGATGATCTCTGTGTCACCGTAGGCCAGATGCAGGTCCTGGGCGGCAAGCGAATGGTCCTTGGTCACAGGGAACCTCCCGAACGATTGATCCTGATGATGAGATAGATGAGGTAGGGGGCACCGAGGATGCCCGTGACGACTCCGACCGGGTAACGGGTGCCGAGGCCGAACTGTCCGACGAGGTCGGCGACGAGCACGAGCAGGGCTCCGACGAGTGCGGCGGGGATGAGCGGCGAGGGTCCCGGCCCGATGAGTCGAGAGGCGATCGGGCCCGAGAGGAAGGCGACGAAGGCGACCGGTCCGGCAGCGGCGGTGGCGAAGGAGATGAGGCCGACAGCGGCGACGATGACGAGAAGCCTGGTCCTCGACACACGCACTCCCAACGCTTCCGCGGTCTCGTCCCCGAGCTGCGTGATGGAGAGGTTCCTCGACTGCCCCAAGAGAATGGGAACCAGCACGATGAGCGCGCACAGCAGCGGCACGACCTTGTCCCAGCTCGCCCCGTTGAGGCTTCCGGCCAGCCACCGCAGCGCCTCCTGCAGATCCCACTGCGCGGCCCGGGTCAGCTCCCAGTTGATGAGCGCATTGAGCATTGAGGAGACGCCGATGCCCATCAGAATCAACCGGATACCGGCCGCGCCATTCCGGTAGGACAACATGTAGATGACCAACGCCACCGCAAGACCGGCGACGATGGCCATGACCGAGACTCCCGTGCTGCCCAGGCCCAGAGTCACGATCGCGAACACAGCCGCGGCCGAAGCTCCGGAGCTGATCCCGATGATGTCGGGGCTGGCCAGGGGATTGCGCAGCATGGTCTGGAACGTCACCCCGCCGAGGCCGAAGCTCAGACCCACGAGGAGCGCGAGAACGGCTCGGGGGAGTCTCAGGCGCCCGACCGTGAAGGTGGCGCCGGGGACCTGATCGCCGCCGATGACGCGAAGGACCTTGTCGAAGGAATAGAAGGTCTGACCGACCATGAGGCTGAGCAGGAAAGTAAGCAGCACCAGCCCGCTGAAGATGAGGACGAAGCCGGTCCAACGGGCGGAGCGTCGTCTCCGCAGCTGTGCCACGGCAGCGATCGTCGATGTCGATTCTGCCGTGCTGGTCGGCGCGAGGAGTGGGTTCGCGGGGTTCGGTGGGGTCACAGCGAACGGACCTTCTGTCTGCGGACGATGGCGATGAAGAACGGGGCGCCGATCAGCGCGGTGAGGATGCCCACGTCGAGTTCGGCCGGTCGAGCGATGATGCGACCGAGGATGTCCGAGGCTGTGAGCAGTGCGGCTCCGGTGACTGCCGAGAACGGGATCAGCCAGCGGTGATCGATGCCGATGAGCAGACGGCAGGCATGGGGGATGACGAGCCCGACGAAGCCGATCGGTCCAGCGACGGCGGTGGCTGCCCCGCAGAGGAGGACCGCACCTGCAGCGGAGACCATTCTGGTGGTGCCGACGTGCTGTCCCAGCCCGGCGGCGAGCTCATCGCCGAGGGCCAGGGCATTGAGGCCAGGCGCCGAATAGACGCTGATGAGCAAGCCGACGATGAGGAAGGGAAGGATGAGTGTGACCGAATCGAACGTCACACCCCCGACCCCGCCGATCTGCCAATCGCGTGCCAGATCCGCGATGTCTCCGCGGGGGAGGACCACGGCGCTGATGAACGACGACAGTGCAGCGGCGGTGGCCGCCCCGGCCAGGGCCAGCTTGAGCGGGGTCGCACCCTGCCTCCCGAGTGACCCGACCGCATAGACGAACACCGCGGTGAGAGTGGCGCCGACGATGGCGAACCAGATGTAGCCGTCGGCCGTTGACAGTCCGAAGAAGGCGATGCCGATGACCACGGCCAGGGACGCGCCGGTGTTGACACCGAGGATGCCTGGGTCGGCCAGAGGATTCCTCGTCACGCCCTGCATCACAGCCCCGGAGATGCCCAGAGCCGCTCCCACGCACACGGCGAGCAGGGTCCGCGGAATGCGTTTGGCGACCGCGGCCTGATCGAATCCCGCGGCCGACCCGCCGTAGGCGGCAAGAACGTCGTCGAGGCCGACGTTGCGGGAGCCGATCATCGTGGACAGGATCATGAGGACGGCAACCACTGCAAGAGCGGCCAGCATCCATGCGAGGCGGACATGAGTCGAGCGCCCCGCCGTGGGGGGGGGGGGCGCGGCGGGGGGTTGTGGGGGAGTGGGGGGGTGTGGGCGCGGGGAATTAGCGGGGCGGGGGGGG
>JAKDSA010000165.1 GCA_030457025.1 Brevibacterium sp.
CCCACCGAGGTGTAGCCGCCGGCGAGCATCTCCGCGAAGACCGCGCGAGCCACCGTTTCGTAGCTCTCGGGGCTCAGCTTCGCGGCCACGGAGTACATGACTTCGCGCCAGGTCCAGAAGGTCCCGCCGTCGCCGTGGGTGCGTCCGCGCAGGATGCGGTGGAAAGCGTGGGAATGCGCATTGACCCCACCGGGCAGGGTGAGGCCGGGGACCACCTCGGCGATGGTGGGTGGGGTCTCGATTTCAGTCTCGACCGAGGTCAGGGTGCCCGTGTCATCGGCGGTGAGCAGGACGCCGGTGGCGACCCGACCGTCGACCCAGGCGGTTTCGCACCAGAAGCGCGTGCTCATGACGTTACCCCGAGTTCCCTTTCGAGCACCTTGACCAGCGCGGAGACTCCGGCGCGCTGGTCCTCGTCCTCGCAAGCCTCTTCGGGCGCGTGGGAGACGCCGGTCGGGTTGCGTACGTAGAGCATCGCCGAGGGCACATGTGGTGCAAGGATGCCCGCATCGTGTCCGGCACCCGAGGGCAGCAGCGGCGCGTCCGGCAGCACGGAGGTCAGCCGCGAGTTGAGTTCGGCGGTGAAGTAGGTCGTCGGTGAGTACGACTCCTGGGAGATCGACACCTCGACTCCAGCCCCCTCGGCATGCTCACGAGCACGCTGCGAGATCGCTGTGAGAACCTGCTGGACGACGGCGTCATCGGCGTGACGGATGTCGAGCCAGAAGCTCATGCCCGAGGCGATGACGTTCGTCCCGCCCGGGTGGATGAGGGTGCGGCCGACGGTGGCCACCGCCTGATCGTGGCTGGCGGCGAGGACCGGAATGTCGCCGATGACACGGCTGCCGGCGACGACCGGGTCGGCCCGGTGGCTCATCGGGGTGGTGCCGGCGTGGTTGCCCTGCCCGGAGAAGGCGAAGTGCCAGCGGCCGTGGCCGATGATCGAGGAGCCGATCGCCACCGCCTGGTCGGTGTTGATGAGCCCGATGCCCTGTTCGACATGGAGTTCGATGAAGGATCCGACCTTGTCCAGCCTGGAGCGATCGGTGCCGATGCGGTTCGGGTCGAGCCCGTAGCCTCTCGCCACATCGGCGAAGGTGTCGCCATCGGCGTCCTTGAGGCCCAGGGCCCGGTCGGCGTCGATGGCGCCGGTGATCAGGCGCGATCCGAGGCAGGCCACGCCGAAGCGCGAGCCCTCCTCTTCGGGGAAGACCGCGAGCGCCAGCGGACGCTGGGCACGGTCGAGTGCACCGGAGGACTTGAGTTCGTCGAAGGCCGACAGCGCCGAGGCGACGCCGAGGGGACCATCGAAGGCACCGCCACCGGGGACGGAGTCCAGGTGGGAGCCGGTGACGACGGCGTTGTCCCCGGGCGCGGTCGCCCACGCCCAGGTGATGCCGTTGTCATCGATCTCGGTGTCGAGGCCGCGACGGGCCGCCTCGGCGAGGAACCAGTCACGCAGTTCACGCTCGGTGTCCGAGAACCCGGGCCGCTGGTATCCGGGTCCGCGGGTGTCACGGCCGGTGTCCTCGATCTGGGACAGGAGGGAGACGACGTCGCTCATCTCAGTTCGCTCCGTCCTGATGGGTCGTGGCAGCGTCCGTGCCTGAGGCCTCGGCCGCTGCGTTGAGGTTGCCCAACGACGTGAACTCGGGGTCGTTGACGGCAGGTGATCCGCCTTCTGGCAGCCAGGTTCCGGCAGCCTCGGTGACGGTGTGCTGCATCGGCGTGACCGACTCTGCGGCAGCGACCAGGGAGCCGTCCTTGACCTTGGCGATCGTCTCGGCGAGCTCAGGGGACAGGAAGCGGTCCGGGCCGGGACCGGGCACTGTCTCGCGGATCGTGGAGATCACGGCGCCGGTGACCGGAGCGGGTGCGGCCTCGCGCATGTCGCAGGCCCGGGAGGCGGCGTAGAACTCGATGCCGATGACGCTGGCGAGGTTGTCGACGACCTTGCGCAGTTTGCGGGCGGCCGACCAGCCCATGGACACGTGATCCTCCTGCATGGCCGAGGACGGGATCGAGTCCACCGAGGCCGGAGCCGCGCCCCGCTTGGCTTCGGAGACCATCGCGGCCTGGGTGTAGTGGGCGATCATCAGTCCCGAGTCAACCCCGGCGTCGTCGGCGAGGAACGGGGTCAGTTCCTGGTTGCGGGTCGGGTCCATCATGCGGTCGGTGCGGCGTTCGGACATCGAGGCGACGTCGGCGGCGACGATGGCGAGGAAGTCCAGGGCGTGGGCCAGGGGTGCGCCGTGGAAGTTGCCGTTGGAGGAGACCATGCCGTTGGTGAGCACGACGGGGTTGTCGATGGCCGCACGCAGTTCGCGTTCGGCGACGCCGGTGGCGAAGGCCACGGCGTCACGGGCGGCACCGTTGACCTGCGGGGCGCAGCGCATCGAGTAGGCGTCCTGGACCAGGTGGGTGGAGTCGCGGTGGCTGGCGGTGATGCCCGAGTCTTTGAGGGACGTCAGCATGTTCGCGGCCGCGGCGGACTGGCCGTCGTGGGGGCGCAGCGCGTAGTGGAGTTCGGGGGCGAAGACGGCGTCGGTGCCGAAGAGTCCTTCGATGCTCATGGCCGCGGAGACGTCGACGGCCGTGAGCAGGTTCTCGAGGTCGCTCAGGGCCATGATGAGCATGCCGAGCATGCCGTCGGTGCCGTTGACCAGCGCGAGACCTTCCTTCTCTGCCAGGGTCACCGGGGTGATGCCGGCCTCGGCGAGGATCTCATCGGCGGGGCCCGCGACTCCGTCGGGACCTGCTGCGACACCTTCGCCCATGACGACGAGGGCGCAGGCCGACAGCGGCGCGAGGTCGCCCGAACAGCCCAGCGAGCCGTATTCGTGGACGACCGGGGTGATGCCGGCGTTGAGCAGGTCGACGTAGGTCTGGAGCACCTCGGCGCGCACACCTGCCCGGCCGGTGGCCAGGGTGCGGGCACGCAGCAGCATGAGTGCGCGCACGACCTCGCGTTCGACCGGCTCGCCGACGCCTGCGGCGTGGGAGCGGACGAGTGACTTCTGCAGCTGGGTGCGCAGTTCGGCAGGGATGTGGCGCTGGGCGAGTGCCCCGAATCCCGTGGAGACACCGTAGACGGGTTTCTCCGCCGAGGCGAGGGCGTCGATGGCTTCGCGGTACTTGTTCACGCGTGCCAGAGTCGTCTCACTCAGGGCCACCTTCGCGTCGTGGCGGGCGACGTCGACCACCTGGGCGAATGTGAGGGTATCGGGATCGAGATCGATGAAGACTGACATCTGGGACCTTTCGGTTG
>JAKDSA010000107.1 GCA_030457025.1 Brevibacterium sp.
TTCGATTTCACGTGGACCGATATCAGGGCCGCGACGAAGAGCCTGCTGCGCTGAGAACCGCTAGACCCAGGTGAACCACTCACTGCATCAAGCAAATCAGCCGGCGGTCGCCTCGGCGGGGATACCGGCCTGCACACAGTCGGGGCAGTAGGGCTGACGATTCGTCTCGGTGCAGTCCTCGCAGCGCAGGTACTGCAGGCGACAATCCAGGTTCGTGCAGTTGACGAAGTTCGGGGTCGTTTTCTCACATGCGACGCAGTGGCCGATCGATTCGGCCCCTTCCCCGAACTCCACGTGCATGCGCTTGTCGAAGACATAGAGTGAACCATCCCAATACCCGGTGTTGCCGAAGGTCTCCCCGTAGCGGACGATGCCACCGTCGAGCTGATAGACCTCCTCGAAGCCGCGGTTCTTCATCAGCACGGACAGAACCTCGCAGCGGATGCCCCCGGTGCAGTAGGTGACGACCGGTTTGCCCTTGAGGTCGTCGTACTTGCCCGATTCGATCTCGGCGATGAAGTCCTTGGTGGTGTCCGTCTCCGGCACGATCGCATCGCGGAACTTCCCGATCTGGGCCTCCATCGCATTGCGTCCGTCGAAGAAGACGACATCGTCTCCGCGTTCGTCGAGGAGTTTGTGCAGCGCTCCGGGTTTGAGGTGCTGTCCGCCGCCTGCGACTCCACCCTCGGTGACCGTGATCTCGTCGTCGGTGCCGAAGGTCACGAGCTCGGACCGGACCTTGACGCTCAGGCGCGGGAAGTCATCACCTTCACCGTTGGACCACTTGATGTCGGCCTTCTTGAACGGCTCATAGGATCGCGTCGCCCGCACATACTGTTTGACGTCGACGATGTCGCCGCCGATGGTGGCGTTGATACCGTCTTTCGACACGATCACGCGCCCATTGAGCCCGAGGCTCTCGGCCAGCGTGTGCTGCCACAGTTTGACCGCCTCAGGGTCTGCCAGCGGGGTGAATACGTAGAACAAGACGATTTTGGGAGTTGCCATAACCCACATTCTAATTGGCGAATATGGTCACCGATGAGACCGACTACCGCTCCTCCCCCACACCACGGCTAAGATTGGCCCTGATGCCGTGTCGTATGAAAGGGCCGTTAAGAGGACATGTCGAGTAACCTCAACTCTGCGAATTCCACGCAGGTCGATTCCCAGCAGGTCGAAACCGATCCCGCCGCCTCCAAGAAGGTCAAGGAGACCGTCGATTTCGCCACTGCGAACCCCGACGTGGACCAACCCTATGCCGATCTCGGCCTCAAAGCCGACGAATACGCGCAGATCCGCGAAATCCTGGGACGTCGGCCCACCTCGGCGGAGTTGGCGATGTATTCGGTCATGTGGTCCGAACACTGCTCCTACAAGTCCTCCAAGGTCCACCTGTCGAAGTTCGGTGACAAGGTCACCGAGGACATGAAGAAGCACCTGCTCGTGGGCATCGGCGAAAACGCCGGCGTGGTCGACATCGGCGACGGATGGGCCGTGACCTTCAAGGTCGAGTCCCACAACCACCCCAGCTACGTCGAACCCCACCAGGGTGCGGCCACCGGTGTGGGCGGAATCGTGCGCGACATCATCTCGATGGGCGCCCGCCCCGTGGCCGTGATGGACCAGCTGCGCTTCGGTGCCATCGACCACCCCGACACCTCGCGCGTGCTCCACGGAGTCGTCTCCGGGATCAGCAACTACGGCAACTCCCTGGGCCTGCCCAACATCGGCGGCGAGACCGTCTTCGACTCCGTCTACCAGGGAAACCCCCTGGTCAACGCCCTCGCCGTCGGCGTCATGCGACACGAAGACATCCGCTTGGCCAACGCCTCAGGCAAGGGCAACAAGGTCATCCTCTTCGGCGCCCGCACCGGTGGCGACGGCATCGGCGGAGCCTCGATCCTCGCCTCGGAGTCCTTCGACGACACAAAACCGTCGAAGCGTCCCGCCGTCCAGGTCGGCGACCCCTTCGCGGAGAAGGTCCTCATCGAATGCTGCCTCGAACTCTTCCACGCCGGAGTGGTCGAAGGCATCCAGGACCTCGGCGCCGCCGGCATCAGCTGCGCCACCTCTGAACTCGCGTCGAACGGTGACGGGGGCATGCACATCGCCCTCGACGACGTGCTGCTGCGCGATGAGACCCTGACCCCTGAGGAGATCCTCATGTCGGAGTCCCAGGAGCGCATGATGGCCGTGGTCACCCCCGAACGCCTCGATGACTTCCTGGCGATCGTGGGCAAATGGGACGTCGAGACCTCCGTCCTCGGCGAGGTCACCGACTCCGAACGCCTCATCATCGAATGGCACGGAGACGTCATCGTCGATGTGCCCCCGCGCTCGGTCGCCCACGACGGTCCGGTCTACGAACGACCGATGGCCGAGCCATCATGGACCGCCGAGGTGGCCGCTAACACCGTGGAGTCAGCTGGTCTGGTCAAGCCTGAGAGCAACGAGGAGCTGCGCTCGACCGTGCTGCAGCTCGCCGGTGCACCGAATCTCGCATCGAAGGACTGGATCACCTCCCAGTACGACAAGTACGTGCAGGGCAACACCGCCCAGGCGTTCCCCGACGATGCCGGAGTCATCCGCGTCGACGAGGAATCCGGGCTCGGCGTCGCCATCGCCACCGACGCCAACGGCCGCTACTGCTACCTCGATCCGGCTCGCGGCTCGGCTCTGGCGCTGGCCGAGGCCTACCGCAACGTCACCACCGCCGGGGCCATCCCCCGTGCGGTCACCGACTGCCTCAACTTCGGCTCCCCTGAGGATCCGGAGATCATGTGGCAGTTCGCGGCCGCAGTCGAGGGCCTCGCCGAGGCGTGCCAGGACATGGGCATTCCTGTGACCGGTGGCAACGTCTCCCTCTACAACCAGACCGGTGGTGTGGCCATCCATCCGACCCCGGTCGTCGGGGTCCTCGGCGTCTTCGACGACGTCACCCGGGCCACCCCGAGCGGCTGGAAGCAACCAGGACAGACCATCTACCTGCTCGGCGAGACCGAAGCCGAACTCGACGGTTCGGCCTGGGCCGACGTGACTGCCGGCCACCTCGGCGGAGTTCCGCCGCAGTACAAGCCGGGCACGGAGAAGGAACTCGGTGAGATCCTCATCAACTCCTCTCGTGATGGCATGATCGATGCCGCCCACGACCTGTCAGAGGGCGGTCTGTCACAGGCGCTGATCGAATCCTGCCTGCGCTTCGGCACCGGTGCCCGCATCTGGCTCGACGAGGTGTGCGAACGCGATGACATCGACGTGTTCACCGCGCTGTTCTCCGAGTCCACGGCCCGTGCGATCGTGGCCGTGCCGCGGTCCGAAGAGGTCCGGTTCAAGGACATGTGCACCGCCAGGCATTTCCCGTTCATCCGCATCGGCATGACCGATACCGGCGACGAGGCGCCCGTCCTCGAGGTCGTCAATCATTTCGAGATCGGTCTGGACGAGCTGCGCGAAAGCCACGAGGGGACGCTGCCGCAGCACTTCGGTGGACGCGTTGCCGCGATGACCGAAACCGCGGTCTGAGAGGCAAATCGCGGTCCAGGTTCGAGACCCTGCCGACCAGGTGCAGCAGCCCGAGGCCGCCGACGACTGCTGCGAGTACGACGAACTGCGTGAGGACCGTAGACGACGCAAATGAGTAGCCGAACCAGTTCAGCGCCCATTCGACGAATGACACGACAAGCCCCATCAGCAGCGCATAGCCAGCGGCGACGAGGTTGGTCCACCAAGCTCTGTTGCGCGCGAGGTTCCAGGCGATGAGCGATCCGGCCAGCACAACACCGGTGCGGAACGTCCAGATGATGCTCTGACTTCTCACGGCCAGGTCAGAGCCCCCGACGATGCCGAAGTTTCCGACCACACGATTCACGATGATCGCCATCAGGTGCGGCAGGACGAATGCGTAGATGGTGGTGCCGAGGAGCAGTCCCGTCCCGAACAGGCGCATCGTCATCGGGCTGGCCCTCACGATGAGGAGCGCGACGATTCCTAAGACGAGTTCGAGGATCGCCACCACGACGATCATGGCCGAATACAGGGTGAAGAACTCGGGCCGGCCACCCCCGATGAGCATCGGCGTCATCACGATCTCCGGCAGGGAGCCGATGGCCAGTGCGGCCCAGAACAGGATTCGCGCCGTCCATCCGGGTCCCACCGTCCGCTCGGGCCCAACCGCCGCCGCCACAGAGACCGCTGGAGCCCACGCAGTTGGACCGCCGTACCAGTTCGGCGAGTACGGGTCACCTCCTGCGGAAGCCTGCTGACTCATATCATCACTGTAGGTCCGCAACGACGATGACGGCACTGATCTCATGAGATGGAAGCCGCAGTACGTGACCGCACATGACGGCTCCCTCGCATGCAACGCGACTGATGTGATTGCCTGAGGGTGAACGAACCGCGTGAAATGCCGCCGAACAATCAGAGGAGTCACTCATGGCCACGATCCGCACCTCGCACGCAGGATCCTTACCCCGCACCCCCGAGCTCATCGAGGCCAACAAGGTCAAGCAGGCTCAGAACCACGCCCGCCTGGCCGGAGAGACCGTCAGCGATGCTGCAACTGCCGAGTTCGATGACCTCCTCACTGCCAGCGTCACCGACCTCGTCAAGCGGCAGAAGGACCTGGGCATCTCGATCCCCAACGACGGGGAATACGGGCACTCGATGGCAGCGGACTTCGACTACGGCGCCTGGTGGCACTACTCCTTCGCCCGCACCGGCGGACTCGAACTCGACAACGTCGACAAATGGGATGCCCCGGCAGTCCGCTCCGAACCGGGCAACACGGTGCTGACCAGCTTCGGCGACCGCCGCGACCGGAACCTCTTCCCCGGCCTCTACAGCGATGCCAATGCCGGCACCGACACCGGCGACCAGCCTCAGTTCCCCAAGGCCACCAGCGCCATCAGCTACGTGGGTCACGACCAGGTCGCCAGCGACATCGCCAACCTCAAGGCCGGACTGACCGCCGCCGGCTACGGCGAACGCGACGGCTACATCAACGCCCTGTCCCCCGGTTCGGCGTCGCGCATCGCCAACGAATACTACAAGTCCGATGAGGAGTTCATCTGGGCCTGGGCCGATGTGCTGCGTGAGGAATACCTCGCCATCACCGAGGCGGGCCTGACCGTCCAGATCGACGATCCGTCCCTGGCCGAGAACTTCGACCAGATCAACCCCGAACCATCTTTCGCCGACTACCGGTCATTCATCCAGGTCCGCATCGATGCACTCAACCACGCCCTGCGCGGAATCGACCCGGTCCAGGTTCGCGTCCACACCTGCTGGGGTTCCTGGCACGGACCGCACGTGACCGACCTGCCGTTCAAGGAGATCGTCGACCAGGTCCTCACGCTCAATGCCGCCGGCATCACCTTCGAGGCCGCCAACGTCCGCCACGAACACGAATGGCGGATCTGGGAGGACACGAAGCTGCCCGAGGGCAAGTACATCATCCCGGGCATCGTCTCCCACTCCACGAACGTCGTCGAGCATCCCGAACTCGTCGCCGATCGCATCGAACGCTTCGCAAAACTCGTCGGCCCCGATAATGTCGTGGCCTCGACCGACTGTGGTCTAGGCGGACGCGTCCATCCGGAGATCGCCGTCGCGAAGCTGCAGTCGCTGACCGCTGGTGCGCAGATCGCCTCGAAGAGGCTCTGAGCCATTCGCCCACTTCACGCGCCGTCGCCGAGTTCCTCCTCGAGACAATCGGACAGCGTGGGGTGGGCGAACTGGTACCCGGTCTCCTCCAGCCTCTCCGGCAGCACCTTCTGGTCGGCCAGGGCAAGCTCTTTCGCACCGTCGCGTCCGAGCACCAGCTCGGTGACAAAGCTCGGCGTCGGAATTCGAGCCGGGCGGCGCAGGTGAGCCGCGAGTGCTTCGGCGAACTCGGCCTGCGAAACCATGTCGGGAGCCACCGCGTTCACCGGGCCGCGCACATAGTCGGTGAGCGCCGCATGCACATAGGCTCTCGCGACATCGTCGAGGGAGACCCAGGCCAGCCCCTGTTCACCGCTGCCCAGTCGACCTCCTGCCCCGGCCAGGTACAGAGGCGCCTGGAGCTTGAGGAATCCGCTCAGCGAGGTCAGCACCACTCCGGTGCGGATCGAGACTCGACGAATGCCCGCGTCCTCGACACGCGCTGCAGCGGCCTCCCACTCCTGGCACACCTCGGCGAGGAACCCGTCGCCGGCGGGCGCGGATTCGTCCACGGGCACCTCGGCCTCAGAACCGTAGACGCCGACAGCGGAGGCACACACGAAGACTTTCGGGCGCTTCGCCTCGGGCAGGGAGCGCATCGTCTCCGCGAGCAGCGATGTCGAATCGATCCGGGACGACCGGATCCCCTCCTTGGCCTTCTTCGTGAACCTCGTGGCAATGGATTTGCCGCCGAGGTGGACGACCGCATCCGCCCATGCGAGGTCGCGGGGATTGATGATGCCCAGATCAGGGTTCCAGTGGGACTCGTATTCGAACTTCGGTGTGCGTCGCACGAGCAGTCGCACGAAATGGCCCGCAGTGGAGAACAGTGCCGCGACCTGCCGCCCGATCAGTCCGCTTCCGCCGGCGATGAGGATCCGCTTGCCCTTCTTCCTCGTCAGCAGGGGCGCGTTCATGCGTTCGAGGAACTCGATGTCCATGAGCATGCGCTTCTGTCGGGCTTCGAAGGTCGCCTCGAGGTTATGGGTGAGGCTGCGGTCGATCGAGTCGAGGCCGGACGGGACCATCGAGAACTCGATGTGGTCGTCGATCTTGGTCCCACCGGCGACCGAGAAGAATTCGTGCGTGTGCTTCCACTGGCTCAGCGGGCCCTTCTTAAGTTCGTCGACGAACGAGAACCGAGAGGGGCCTTCGGCGTGCACCGAGCTGAAGGGTCTGCGGACGAGACCGTAGCTGCCGGGCACACTGGTCTTGACCTGCGCCACCGAGCCGGGTGCGATCGGAGGGTAGCTCTCCTCGACGATCTCCTGGGCCCAGTGCGGGGACAATCGGGTCAATGCTCCAGGCTGTGCGTGCCACAGATAGGTGGTCTCGGCGCCGAGCGGGACTTCAGATGTCCATTCGAAGTTAGTCATGACATCCCTCCTACTCCTGATGATGCCACCCGAGCCTGAAAGTGTGAGCTGCAACTCGCCCAATCGTCGATGAATTATCCCGCCGAGGTGGGCCCCGACGCTGGGGTGGGCCCCGCCGCTGTCGCCGGCATTTTGCCGACCGGGCACCCTAGCGTCGAGAGCGCAGTTCAGAACAGCGACTCTCGACGCTGAGGTGCACTCTCGACGCTGACGCCTGGCGTGCAAGCCCTCACGTGCACGCCTGGCCCGCGCTGACGATCAGGCGGTGGTGTCGGGGATCTTCCCATACCTGAACGCGGTCCAGAAGTCTCCGCGGACATAGCCGTTCTCGGGCTCCGGATCGTAGTCCCAGTGCCGGACCGTGCCGATCTTGAGCGCATCGGCGACGAGCTGACGGCTCGACTGGCTGCCGAGCACATGCTCTTCAAGATGCTCGAGGTCATAGCGCGAGTCGAGTTCCGCGCGCATGGTGGCCACGAGCTCGGCATACGCGGCATCGCCTGCTCGGTTGACCAGCTCCTCGGGATCGGACTCGAGGTCGAAGAGGAGTTCCGGATCACCCGGGCAGATCGTCAGCTTGTACTGGCCGCGAATGAGTGTGACCTGCGGTCGGTACGTGCCCTCGGCGAAGTACTCGATGACGACGTCACGATCTCCCGGACCCTTCTCGCCGGCAGCTTCGCGCCGGGCGGACTCGAACAGTGACAGTCCGGTCGCGTCAGGATCCGAGGATCCGGCCAGGTCCAACAGCGTCGGCATGAGGTCGACGAGGCTGACGGGGTTGGCATACCGACCGGCGGTGACCGCCTCGGCAGGGCCGTTGATGATCATCGGGACACGGGAGGACTGCTCGTACGGGGACATCTTGTACCACAGGCCCTTCTCCCCCAGCATGTCCCCATGGTCGCTGGTGACGATGATGACCGTGTTGTCTTCGAGGTCGAGTTCGCGCAGACGCCGCCTGACCTTGCCGATCTGATCGTCGATGTAGCTCACGGCCGCATAGTAGGCACGACGCGCTCGGCGGATGTCTTCGGCGCCCGGTTCGCGCTTGTCGAGTCCGCTCATCGTGCGCAGACGGTGGCTGTGCGGATCCTCGGCGATGTCGGGGACCTCGGGGTGGGCTGGGTCGGGGATGTCCACCTCGGCGAACCTGTCCCAGTTCTCCCGCGGCGGCTCGTACGGGTCGTGCGGGTGGATGAAGGAGGTGACCATGAGGAACGGTTGGTTCTCACCGGCGGCTTGGTTGGCCCGCACCCGTGAGTTGAGGTGTCGCAGAGTCCGGAAGCTCACCTCGTCATCGAAGTCCTGCTGGACGTTCGCCTTCGCGGCACCGGCGGTGAAGACAGGATCGGCTTCGTGATACCACTGGAGCTTCTGATCGAGGGGACGCTGCCAGTCGGGGACCATGTCGAGGTCGGCCGGGTAGACGTCGGTGGTCAGGCGCTCTTCGAAACCGTGGTGCTGATCGGGGCCGATGAAGTGCATCCGTCCGATGAGCGCGGTGTGGTAGCCGAGCTTGCGCAGACGGTGGGCGAAGGTCGGCACCGAGGCGGCGAAGTCATCGCCGTTGTCGAGGCAGTCGATGTCGGAGGGCATCCGCCCGGTCATCATCGATGCCCGCGAGGGTGAGCACAGCGGGGTGTTGCAGTAGGCGCGATCGAAGACCGCTCCGTCCTCGGCCAGGGAATCCATGTTCGGGGTGAGTGCGGCGGTGTCTCCGTAGGCTCCCAGCGCCTGTGCGGCCATCTGATCGGCCTGGATCACTACGATGTTCGGCGGTTGCATATGCTGGTCACGTCCTTTCTCAAAAACGTATGGTCTGCTTGTGAAAGCATGATCTGCGAAGTCGGCTGCGCTGAAGACCTGCGCAGGTGTGTCAGATGGAATAGATTCTTGCGAAACTGATTCTCAGATGTGGATTGAAGGTGGCGACAATGGCCTCATGCTGCGGCCCGGCACGGAGCTCGCCCGTCGGAGCGAGCCAGAGCAACCCTCGGCCCGCCGAGGTGGGTGTTGAGGAAGAAGAATCCCCCGCCGAGGTGGGATCGCCGGGCAGGGAATCGACCACCGTGCCCGCTGCCGAGGGGCAACTGCTGAGAGAGCTCGCGGCTCTGGCCTCGCAGGACCTGGCCATGATCGGTCTGACGGGTGGCACGTTCCTCATGGGCAGCGAGGATCCGCTGGCCTACCCCGACGATGGTGAAGGCCCGGTCCGCGAAGTCAGCGTCCAAGGCTTCGCGATCGCCGCGACGACGGTGACCGTTGCAGAATTCGCCGCGTTCGTGGCAGCGACGGGTCATCGCACCGATGCCGAGACTCATGGTGACTCCTTGGTCTTCACTGGCCTGTTGGCCGAAGGTCTGGCCGAGACCTCCCCTGCTGTGCAGGCTACCCCCTGGTGGCGGCAGGTGACAGGGGCGACCTGGTTCCACCCCGCCGGCCCCGGGATTACTGGCTCGGCTGGTGCGCCGGGTGTGCCCGGTGTGCCCGGTGTGCCCGGTGTGCCGGGATCGACTCTCGAAAGCTCGACTCTGGAACAGTGGGCCAGGCATCCGGT
>JAKDSA010000026.1 GCA_030457025.1 Brevibacterium sp.
CCGACCCCTCCCCTTTTTAATGGGGTACGGCGGCCCTTGGGGGCCTGCCCCCGACGCGGGGGCACGGTGCACCCCCCGGGCCCGCCTGACGATAAGGATTGCTGTGGTCAGTCCTCGCTGGGAGGTTCTTCTCCGAACCATTCCTTGTACAGGTCGTCGTAGGTTCCGTTGTCCTTGATCGTCCCCATCGCCTCGTTGACTGCATCGACGAGGTTGTCGTTGTCCTTGGAGATCGCGATGCCGTAGTCCTGCGCCTCCAACAGGTCGCCGACCATCTTCAGCTTGTCCTCACCTTCGGTGCGGATGTAGTAGGCGACGTTGGGCTGATCGTAGAGGACCGCATCGGAGCTGCCGGACTGCACCGACAGGTAGGCCTGATCGAGCTGTTCGTAGGTATTGCTCTCTGCCCCCTTGATGTTCTCTTTGATATAAGCGGCACTGGTCGAACCGAGACGAGTGGCGACCGTCTTGCCCTCAAGATCGTCGACACTCTTGATGTCGTCGTTGTCAGCGGGAACCCCGACGATCAAGCCAGATTTGTAGTACGGATCGGAGAAGTCGATTGCCTCCTTGCGTTCATCGGTGATGCTGATGCCGGCAACTGCGAGGTCGAAGGACCCGGTCTGCAGACCCGGAATGATGCCGTCGAAGTTGGTGACCTCCTGCTTGAGTTCAAAACCCGCTTCATCAGCAATCGCATTGATGATGTCGATGTCGAACCCCACATACTCTCCATCCTTCTTGAATTCGAAGGGAACGAAGGAGGTGTCAGTCGCGTAAGTATATGAGTCCTCGAGAGGCGCCTCAGCTTCGCTCTCACCGCTGGAACATGCTGAAAGTCCTGCCGTCATGGCCAGGGAAGCGGTGATCGCCAACCCGGCGAAGAATGATCTTCTGTAGTTCACGTGAGCCCCTCAAATCAAGGTCTTTTGTAGTATCTACGAATTTCCAGCCTATGGTTCAGGTCACATGATGTCAAAAGCATCAAAGCCAGCTGACTGTCGGCCGTACTGAGGCCTGAAACTCTCAGTGGCTCTCAGCTGCGGCCAGACGCGGCCAGGCCCGAGCTCAGCTCGAATCGGTGCTCAGCCGAGCACCATGAGGATCGCAATGGCACCCACCCGGGCTTCGATTCCGTCAACGCCGGACAGCCACGGGCTGATGAGCCCGATGACGAAGACCAGGGTGAGATGCTCGGGTACGAGGATGAGCGCGAACCGCGACAGCTACCGCAGGTAACGCCGTGGAAGCGACGACAGCCTCGGCGGTTCCAGGCTCTGCTCGGGAAACACCACGGCGCGGCCCTTGATCCGACGACCGATGAGCGCGCTGGCCCGACAGCGATGAGGAAGTCGAACACCAGTCACGTCACCACATACTGCCAGGGCAGGACGAATGCCAGGAAGATCAGGACAGCACGATTGAGAAGCGAGTTGCCGACCCAGCAGGCCAAGGCGGCACTGCGCACGACCCCGGGCTGCGCAGGCCTGCCGTGACCGGAGCCGCGCAGAAGCCAACTGTGCGGTGAAGCCCCACGACGGGAAGGACCGCGAGGACGCCCAGTCCGACCTAATCGACCGCAGTCAGACGTCGACGAACGCTCGCCTGGTCTTCAACACGATCTGCACCCCGCTCGGTCTGCACCGGCCCAGTCTGTGGTGCATCCGATATGATCCCCACTCCTCATCTCAGGCGCTGCGCGAGACGACGGAGTCGGCGAATGAGAACAGCGACTCCTTGACGAGCCCGTCGGGCAAGGGCGCAAGCGCCGCCTTCGCGTCATCGGCCCAGCGAACCGCCTCGGCGCGGGCCTGTTCGGTCACCGAGTGAGCCGCGAGTGCGACCCGAGCCGACTCCAAGGCTTCATCCGAATTCAGATCCGCGTCCAACAGCTCAACCACCTCGGCGGCAGCTTCGTCGCCGCCGGCAGCGGCCGCGCGGACGTAGAGCACCGGAAGGGTCGGAACCCGTTCACGCAGATCGGTCCCGGGGGTCTTGCCCGACACCGATGAGGAAGCCGTCAGGTCGATGATGTCATCGGCGAGCTGGAAGGCGATGCCGACGCGTTCGCCGAAGACCCGCACGGGCTCAGCCAGTGCCTGATCCGCACCTGAGAACATGACCCCGAACTGCGCCGAGGTGGCGATGAGGGATCCTGTCTTGTCCGCAAGCACCTGGATGTAGTGCTCGATCGCGTCCGCGTCCTCGGGTGGGCCGGCGAACTCGTTGAGCTGGCCGAGGACGAGACGTTCGAAGGTCTCGGACTGGACCGCGACAGCCTCGGGCCCGAGCTTCGCCGTGACCCCTGATGCCTTCGAGAACAGGAGGTCTCCGGTGAGGATGGCCACGGAATTGCCCCACACCTCGTGCGCGGCCGCAGCGCCTCGGCGAACCGGGGCATCGTCCATCACATCGTCGTGATAGAGGGAGGCCAGGTGGATCAGTTCCACGGCCACGGCTGCGTCGATGATCTCGTCGCGATCAGCCTCACCGAGGCGAGCCGTGAGGAGCAGCAGATTGGGACGGGCACGTTTGCCGCCGGCTGCGAGCAGATGTTTGGACGTCGTGTCCGGCAGTTTCCGCGTCTGCTCGGTCACCGCGTAGAGCCTGCGCTCCACGGCTTCCAGCTGAGTCGAAATATCTGCCGCAAGCTGGGCATCGGCACCGATAAAAGTCGCCGGAGAGGCTAGGTGGCTCATGTCCTCGTCATTCATCGTAGTCGGTGTCGTGGGTAGCTCAGGCATTGCTGGTGGCCGGGACGATTCGGGTCAGGGCTGAAATCACCCGGTCGATGAGATCGGCCTCAGAGACCTTCGAGTCGCGGTAGAGATTCGCCAACAACTTCACGACGAACTCCATCACAACGTCAACACCCATACCGTACTTGATTCCGAAGTGCATCAGTGCTGGGTGGCCGATAATGGCGGAAAAAACCCGTCCCAGTGTGAAGTAGCCGCCCAGGGAATCACCGACAAGTGCCGGATACTCCTGCAGTCTGGCCCTCATCACACGCTGCGGATAACGGGAATAGGTGGAGATCACCTCTGCGGCCAGGCGCGCCGACTCAAGGGCATAGTCGATGCCCTCCCCGTTGAACGGGTTGACCATTCCACCAGAATCACCGACGAGGAGGAGCCCCTTGTGGAAATGCGGGGTGCGGTTGAAGGCCATCGGCAGGGCTGCGGACTTGATCGGCCCGAGGGACGTCGTCTCGTCGATGCCCCATTCGTGCCCCATATCGGCGATCCAATCGCCCATCATGGCGCGGAAGTCGACCGAGCCGAACTGGGGCGAGGAGTCGAGGAGACCGGCCCCGATGTTGATCGTGCCGTCGCCCAGCGGGAAGAGCCAGCCGTACCCGGGCAGAACCTCGGATTCGCCGTGTGCATTGGTCGAGCGCATCTCGACCCAGCTCTCGATGTAGTCGTCGGAATGCCTCGGCGAGGAATGGTAGGCGCGTACGGCCACACCCATCGGTCGGTCGTCGCGCTTCTGCAGTCCCATGGCCACGGCCAGACGTGAGGAGACGCCGTCGGCGGCGATGACGATCGGGGCGCGGAAATGAGCCTCGGGGCCGACCCTGCGACCGCGATGATCGGTGCCCGAGGCGTGGACACCCCGGATCCAGCCGTCCTCGCCGATGTCCGGGGACATGGCTTTGACCTGCTCGAACAGTCTGGCACCGCTGCGCTGAGCGTGACGGGCAAAGGCCTCGTCCATGCCCATCCGCGGCTTCGTCAGACCATAGTTCGGGGTGCCGTCGATGTCGGGCCAGTCGAGTTCTAAGCGGTGCCCGCCGCCGATGAGGCGCAGCCCCCTGTTCTTGTGCCACCCCTCGGAGGCGGGAGTGTCCATTCCCAGAAAGCCGACCTCTTTGACCGCGCGCGGGGTCAGGGCATCGCCGCAGATCTTGTCCCGCGGGAACCCGGATTTCTCCAGGATGATGACCTCATGGCCGGCCTGCGCCAGGTAGGCACCGATGGCTGATCCGGCAGGGCCCGCCCCGACGATGATGACCTCGGCGGTGAATTCGTTCATGGTCAGCGTTCGGCGCCCGGCTTGAGAGCGTGGTGGACGGCGACGATTCCGCCGGTGAGGTTGCGGTGCTTGACCTGGTCGAAGCCGGCTTCAAGGATCTGCTGAGCGAATTCGTCCTGGTCAGGCCAGGCGCGGATCGATTCAGCAAGGTAGACGTAGGCCTCGGGGTTCGAGGACACGGCCTTCGCCACGGCGGGCAGTGCCCGCATCAGGTATTCCTTGTAGACGAGGCTGAACGGATCGAATGTCGGGGTCGAGAACTCGCAGATGATGAGACGACCGCCGGGCCGCAGTACGCGCAGCATCTCCGACAGCCCAGCATCCACGTCATTGACGTTGCGGATCCCGAAGGAGATGGTGACGACATCGAAGCTGGCATCGGAGAACGGCAGATCCATCGCATCGGCATAGATGAAGTCGATCTTGGGGTGCCTGCGGCGCCCCTCGGCGAGCATGCCCTGTGAGATGTCGCCGGCGACCACCTCGGCGCTGTGATGGGTGAACGTCATCGATGACGTTCCGGTTCCCGCCGCGAGATCGAGGACGCGCTCACCAGGTCCGGCAGCCACCGAGTGTGCCACCGTCCGACGCCAGGTGCGCGCCAGACCGAAGGTGAGCACATCGTTGGTGAGGTCATAGCGGGAGGCGACGTCATCGAACATCGACGCGACGTCGTCGGGCTGCTTGTCCAGCTGAGCACGGTTCATGGCTTCATTCTCTCAACACCTGTACCCGAGGGGCGAATTCGCGGACCCGTTTCCGCGCTCGTCGTGGTGTGGAACTGGCCACAGCCGCTACGTCGACGGGCAATTCCATCGATCCGAAGGGCCGGAATTCTCGACTAGAGTAGGGCTGAAATGACTACAACGTTCAGCACCTCCGACATCTCAGCCGCACCCCCTCGTCTGCACGTGCGCTCGCGTTTCGTCGACGACGTCGAACCCGGGCCGGGCTTCCCCTTCGAATCCGGGCTGCCCACAACCGTCGAACAGACGCTGGAGCTCCTGCCCACCTCGGCGTTCTCCTGCTGGGTCCGCGACACCTCGGGCCTCATCGGATTCGGGCGCACTCTGCGCATCCGAGCCCGCGGCCGCCACCGATTCACCGAGCTCTCCGACGCGTGGAAGACCATCACGACAGCCGCGACCATCGAAGACGAAGTCGACCTGCTCGGTTCGGGACTGATGTGCTTCGCCACCGTCGCCTACTCCGGCGAATCCGAGGTCGACTCCCTCATCCACGTCCCCGAGTTCGTGCTCGGACGCCGAGGTGGCCGTGTGTGGATGACATCGATCATCGCCGAGGGCGCTGCTACCCCTACCCCTCCGGTGCTGAAGTCAGAGCCCCTGCGCCGAGTCACCTCAGCGAAGTCCTCCCCCGGCGATCTCGACAGTGCCGCCTGGGCGGATCTGGTGGCAAAGGTCTCACATATGCTCACGCCGGTCGAAGATTCGGCCGAGGTCGACGCCTTCACGGACGATTCCACGCTGCGCAAGATCGTACTGGCCCGAGATGAGCTGGTCACCACCGACGATGACATCGACGTGCGGTCTGTGCTGGGCGCCCTCAACCGCAGCTACCCCAGCTGCTGGACCTTCGATGTCGCTGGTCTGATCGGTTCTACGCCCGAGCTGCTCATCGGCGTGGAGAACAACCGTGTGTCCTCGCGCGTGCTCGCGGGCACGTATCGGGTGGAGACCGACCCGTCCGCGGAGCTGCCGGCGGCGAGGAAGCTGCTGAGCGCTCACAAGGACAGCACCGAGCATGCCTTCGCGATCGCCTCGCTGCAGCGTAGCCTCAGCTCTGTCGCCGACGATGTGAGCGTCGATGAGCGGCCACACCTGCTGCCCCTAGCCAACGTCATCCACTCGGCGTCCGACGCCGCGGCCCACCTGCCGGCAGACTCGTGCCTCAATGCCCTCGACATCGCAGCGGCCGTGCACCCGACCGCTGCCGTCGGCGGATATCCGCAAGCCAGCGCGGTCGCCCACGTGGACGAACTGGAGCCGCTCGACCGTGGACGGTACTCGGGCCCGGTGGGTTGGATGGACGGACGCGGCAACGGCCAGTTCGGAATCGCCCTGCGCTGCGGGCAGCTCGAGGACCGCAACCGGATCCGTCTGTTCGCCGGAGCGGGTATCATGCCCGATTCGGATCCCCTCGCCGAGGTGGCCGAAACCGAAGCCAAATTCGCTCCGATGCGCCGTGCGCTGGGTTTGGAATAGGGCGCCGCTTCCCTGATCCGGGCGTCGTCCTCGGTCCAAAGCGTCGAATCCTTGACATGGTGGCAAGGTTTCTCGATCACTCGTCAGTGGCTGTGTCAGTGCCTCCCCGTAGCCTCTGCACATGTTCACGCACCCCGCGGACGACCCGAATCACCCCGACTATCGGGGCCCTGAGTCATGGGCCCGACTTCCGGGCATCACCACCGATATCGATCAGTGGTGCCGAATTCTGCGTGACCTCGAACCGGCGGACAATGCGTGGGAGGCACAGACTCGCATTCGGGCACTCGAAGAGCTCACCTCCGCTGCCGCAGCCGCTCAAGCGCGTGAGGCTGCAGCCTTCCATACGCATCGCCGACGTGAAGATGCCGCCAATGGCGTGCCCAAACGCGAACAGGGAAAATACGCTGGCAATGAGATCGCCTTGGCCAAGAGAGTCTCACCCTCGACAGGGAGGAAAGTCCTCTCAACTTCCAAAGCAGTGGTCAACGATCTCCCTCACACCTACGAGGCTCTGGCTGGCGGATCCATTTCCGAAGCCAAGGCACGCATCATCGCCGATGCGCATGAGAGGGTCGAGGCCGCGGGCGGGGACCGACAGGTGTCCTTGAACGTGCTCAACAATGGCATGGGTGACGAGCCCTGCGATAAGTCCGGTTCGGGGACGAGAGAAGATGTCGTCGACTTCCCGAAGCTGAGTCCCATAGAAGAACTCTTCGAGGAGCTGGTTCTGAGAGACACCGGATGAACAGCGGCCGCGGCTGCTGGGCCGCCGGCCGTCGCGACTGCGGGTTCCAAGTTCTTCTGCCGAGTCTCGTTGCTCAGATCCTCTGCCCAGCCCCTCCAGTCAGGGCAGCTTCACCTCGATGATCCGTCGGCCGAGGCACGTCCGTTCCCGACTGCTCGTATCCGCGTTGCCCGTTTCCCCGCTGCTCGTTTCCTGACCGCGGGATTCCGGGCCGTCCTCGACACTGCCTTGGACTTGCTCGAACTCTGCGATGAAGTCGTTGAGCAGGCTGGACTCGTCGTGGAGTCCTACCTGTGCATACTCCCATCCATAGGCAGCTGCGAGATCTTTGAAATCTCGACCGTGGGGGACCGTGAAGTATCTTTCGAGATATGGTGCCACATGGTTCTGCGAGTGTTCGAGTCCGGAGAAGATCGCACCGCCGTCATCGTTGAGGACGACAATGAGCACGTTCCCGTCCTCTTCGGCGCTCGGCGTGAGCAGACCTCCCACATCGTGGAGCATTGCGACGTCGCCGATGACCAGCACAACCTGTTCTCCGAGGGAGATTGAGAGGCCTGTAGCGGTCGAGATCAGACCGTCGATGCCGGCCAGTCCGCGTGACGCGTGGATGTGGGCGCGCACATCGGTGGCTTCACTGAGATAACGGATCGTGTTCGAACTCGCGGCGAAGAGATTGACTGCGCGGCCTGCCAGATATTCGGTGATCGCCCGGGCTGCTTCCGACTTCGCTGCTACCTCACGTTCCCGGTGAGATGCGGCGACGATCGTCTCCCCAGCGGCCACCCACTCCTCGCGCCAGGTCCTGTCTTCACTCGTGTCGCGAGGTTCCTCCCCGGCACTGGCGCCCCTGACGGCGCCGGCACCGTCGGACACCGAGAGTAACACTGCGTCGACATCATCGGGCAACCGCTGAACCAGCACTTCGGAATCGGCAAGCAGAGCGGCAACAGGCCTGGTCAGAGTCGGTTTTCCATGCACGATCACTGCCCGGATCGCTGTCCGCAGGTCCCCGCGTTCGCTGAGCACGCGAGCATGCGCAGGAACGGCAGCACATGAGTTTCGCAGGGCGGTCGTGAGAGGACTCGACGGCTCAGCCAGGACAGGGATCGAATACTCCTCGGCCAGCGACTTCAACGAATCGGCGGAGTGGCCGCCGGCGTCTCCGGCGACGATGACCGTGCCCGGAAGAATTCTGACCGAGGCGCTTGTCTCAGCCTCAGGGGAATTTGCCCTCATGCCCGCGACCTTCGGCGCCAGCGCCTTCACCTCTGCTGCCCACTCGGCGAGCTCCGTCACCGACGGCACGAGCGGCACATCGAACTGCACGTTGAACTGCACCGGTCCAGCTTCATACGTGTGTGTGCCCAGCGAAGCAACGACCGCCTCGGCGATCAGGTTCTCCGCATCCACACTTCCGGCGGGCACATCGAATCGGGCACGCACATCGCTGAGCACCTGCGACTGATCATCGATCGTCTGGTTCGCACCTGTCCCCCGCAGTCGAGCGGGCCGATCTGCTGTGATCGCAATGAGCGGAAGACGCCCGTACGAGGCTTCGAGCACCGCAGGATGCAGATTCGCCACAGCCGAACCGGAGGTCGTCACCAGCGCAACGGCGCCTCTCCCGGCACCACCAACACCAGCACCAGCACTCTGCTTCGCGCGCAGACCCCGCGCCAGACCCAGTGCCAGGAAACCGGCATCACGCTCATCGATGCGCACATGCATACGGATCACCCCCGCCTCGGCGAGGGGGGCGAGCGCATAGATCAACGGTGCGGACCGGGAACCGGGCGCGATGACGACCTCGGTGACTCCGGACAAGGCCAACCCACGGGCAATCTGCTGCGCCACTGCGCTCGAATTCAACATCACCTGATATTCAACCACTAACCCACCTGCGGTTCATATCGACTCCCTACTGTTGACTCATGCGCCGATCGATTCTCTTTGCGGTGGGGGCGCGTGCAATCCGTTCGCTGACGGTCGCCCGCTCCCACAGAGGACGGTTCCCCGCCCTTGACCAGAACAGCTCATTCCTCGGTCCCGAGCCGCGCGGCAAGGACGCGAGGAAGTGGCACATCCGAGACAAACGCAAACTCTCGAACCGGCTGCGGGAGTTCTTCGTCTACTCTCCCGCCCTCGGTCGCACTGTCGGCGTGCGCGTACTGCTGCCGGGATTTCCCCAGGAGGTCAGCCCGGTCATCCACCTCTATCACGGTGGCGGGGACGACTTCCGATCATGGACGGATTTCGGGTCGGCCGAGGAGCTCACGCTCGACTCGCCCTACCTGGTCGTCATGCCCGATGCCGGAGCTGGAACCTACTCCCGGGTTGCTGTCGGCAGCGAGGTCCGCGACTGGCCGACCTTCCACACCAAAGAGGTCCCGGAATTTCTCCATAAGAACTTCTCCGTCGACTTCGCACCTGAGAACCAGCTCCTGGCGGGACTGTCCATGGGCGGATACGGGGCGATGAAGTACGCCGCCTGGCACCCGGACCGCTACAGTTGGGCGGCGGCCTTCTCCTCCCCGCTCGACCCTCTGTCAGCGGTGCCGGCCTTCGACGTCATCGCAATGCGCGAAGGTGCAAAGTCGATGACGCTGTTCGGTGATCCCGCCACCGACCGCAGCGAATGGATCGCCAACTCCCCCTATGGCCTCGCTGAGAACCTGCGCGGCGTCAACCTGTGGCTCAGCGCTGGCTCCGGCAGTCTCGATGAGTCCAAGGACCGCGATCTCCTGGAAACGATGGTCAACCAGCAGGGTGAGCGCTTCTCCGCGCGGCTGAATGCACTGGACATCCGACACTCGTGGTTCCCCCGCACCACGGGCCTGCACAACTGGACCAGCTGGGAACGAGAGCTGGGCGCCTGGCTGAAGACCCTGCGACGCGACCGCGACTACGCCAGCTCCGATCACCACAGCCTCGAGCGCCGAGGTGGAGGCCTCGACAGCCGCCGAGGTGACAGTGTTGATCCCCGCCGAGGTGGCCCCCGCGTCGCGGACGGTGGTGAGTTCTCGTATCTGACCGGTCATGCTCTCTTCGCCATCCACGGATGGCGAGTCGAGATCTCGAGGCGGCGAGCTCAGATCGTGCGATTCGGCTCCGTCAGCGCAGCCGGCTTCTCCCTGACCGGCACCGGGAGCTTCCGGGTGCGCACACCGGGGCTGTACGAACCCGGTCGCCGCTACGACATCTCCGTCGTCGGCCCCACCGGAACGAACGATTATCCGCAGCGAGCCGACAAGAAGGGGCGTCTGACGTTGACCGGGCGACTGGCCGCGGCCATGCACGACCCGATCATCCCAGGCAAGCGCACGCAGCACTTCACGACGGCGGGCCAGTCCGAGGTCATGAGGGTGCACATAGCGTCCGCGCCGGATGACTCGTCCGCGCGGGATGGCTCGTTCGTGCAGGCGCGAGCGACCCAGACGGACGAAGAAGCAGAGGAGACAACAGATGTGTCGGATTCGGCGCATGTCGATGCCGATTCTCATACGGACACTGTTTATGGTGATAACGGTCGCGACATTGCGGCTGCCTTCCCACCCTCTGATTGACCGTTGACTTCGAGAGGTCTCCCATGAAACGCGTACTTCCAGCCATCGTTCTCATCGCCGGACTGGCCATGACAGGCTGTTCGGGAGCTGACTCCCAGAACGGTCAGGGCGAGGAAGCGGGCAATGCCTCACAGCCTGCAGCAGAAGAGACTCCCCAGCTGCATCCGCTTGATAAGGATCAGCTCAAACAGATCATCGAATCCACCGATGTCGGCGGCCAGTCGTTCAAATCCGTCGATATGGGCGACGATGCCGGCAGCGAGGCAATCAAGGCCCTCGAGAGCGCCGAGTACGAACCTGCCGAGTGCAAGGAACTCTCGATGACCGCTCTCAACGCCACCACGGCACACAACGGGACCACGCTCGCCGGGACGTCGGCGGACAAATCTGTGAGCGTCGCACTCATGAGCCTGGCCGATGAGAATGCCGCCGGTTCACAGATGAAGAACCCGACCAAGGTCGCCGACAAGTGCAGCGAGGTGACCATCAAGTCGCAGGGCATCGAGATGACGATGGCCTACACGACCTTCGATGCCACCGTCGCCGGTGCCGACGAAACCGTGGGCCTTCGTGCGAAGATCGACGCCGGTGGGCAGACGGTCCTCAACACCGACACCGTCACCAGCCGCGTCGGCAACAACATCGTCACCGCTGCGAACATCACCGACATCGGCGATGAGCAGACAGTGTCCAAAACCACCGAGGCATTCGTCGACGCACTCAAGAACGCCGGCTGAGCAGCCTCGGCCGCAGAGCGCTCCAGCACTCCTGCAGCCGCGTCGACCACCAGTCGAATCGTCCCGGATCCACCGCCAGCATCTTCAGGCGCTGGGGGTCCGGGACGATTCGCGTGACCGGGACCTGCCCGTCGACAGGGCTCAGGCTCAGATCCGCGCCTACGACATCCTCGGCGAACAGTCGTGCCGTGCCGAGACCGCACGCCGGCTTCTCGCCGAGGATCTCCAGACTTCGCTGTGTGCGCGGCAGCGTGGCAGCCAGCTGGGCACCGGCGACCAGCCCGACTGAGGACTCCAGCGCCGAGGACACCACGGCCGGCAGACCGCAGGCTTCGAGGATCGACCGTGCGGCAGCGATCCCGCCCAGGGGCTGGACTTTGACGACGACCACCTCGGCGGCGCCCAATTCCGCCACGCGGAGGGGATCCTCGGCCTTTCGAATCGACTCATCCGCGGCCAGGACGACTGGCAGCCCCCGGTCCGAGAGCTGTTCGCGCAGCCGAGCCATGTCCTCGACTGATGTGACGGGCTGCTCGAAGTACTGCAGGTCGAAGGACGCAAATTCGGCGCAGGCGGTCAGCGCTTCGGGCAGCGTATACCCGGCATTCGCATCGAGGCGCAGTGTCGTTGTGGGAAACAGGCGCCGGAATTCTCGCAGCCGCTCCAGATCCTCAGACAGGGAAGCGATCCCGTGTTCGGCCACCTTCGCCTTAACCGTGCCGACGGGCCCGAAGCGGGCAAGGATCGATCCGACCTCAGATGCCGCGCACGCAGGCAGGGTCGCGTTGACCGCGACAGACTGACCGCCGACCAGTCCGACCGGACCGCCGGCCGCAGATCCCGTCTCACCGGCCCCCCGAAGCAACCCTGCGAACTCAAGCGCGGCCTGCAGCCACCGTGAGGATTCGGCTGCGTCGTATTCCGTGAACGGGGAGAACTCGGCCCACCCATCGGGTCCTTCGAAGAGCATCACCTCCCGCTCGGTGATCGACCGAAACCGCGTGACCATGGGGAGAGCGAGAACGTGGAAACTCGGCACGAGCTCGGAGATCGACTCGGGAACCTGCTCCGTATCAGCCATGGAGCCACCCTATCGGTCGGTGTCAGGCGATAGGCTTAGAGCCATGACGGTTTCTGAAATCTTTGACCCCACCCAGTGGCGTGAAGTCTCCGGATTTGACTTCACCGACATCACCTATCACCGCGCGGTCAAGCCCGACGGCACCGACTTGGGATGTGTGCGCATCGCCTTCGACCGTCCCGACATCCGCAACGCCTTCCGCCCACACACCGTCGACGAGCTCTACCGCGCCCTCGACCACGCCCGCCAGACATCGGACGTCGGCGCGGTCCTGCTCACGGGCAACGGCCCCAGCTCACGCGACGGCGGCTGGGCCTTCTGCTCCGGCGGTGACCAGCGCATCCGCGGCCGTTCCGGCTACCAGTACGCCTCCGGCGAGACCCGCGAATCTGTGGACCCGGCCCGCGCCGGTCGTCTCCACATCCTTGAGGTCCAACGACTCATCCGCACCATGCCCAAGGTCGTCATCGCCGTCGTCCCCGGCTGGGCGGCCGGGGGTGGGCACAGCCTCCACGTCGTCTGCGACATCACCATCGCCTCACGCCAGCATGCGAAGTTCAAGCAGACCGACGCCGATGTCGGCTCCTACGACGCCGGTTACGGTTCCGCCTACCTGGCGAAGATGGTCGGGCAGAAGAAGGCTCGAGAGATCTTCTTCCTCGGCCGCACCTACTCGGCCCAAGACATGGCTGATATGGGCGCTGTCAATGAGGTCGTCGACCATGACGACCTCGAGACCGCGGCGATGACCATGGCGAAGGAGATCCTCGGCAAGTCCCCCAATGCCCAGCGGATGCTGAAGTTCGCCTTCAACCTCGTTGATGACGGCCTCATGGGTCAGCAGGTCTTCGCAGGCGAGGCCACTCGTCTGGGCTATATGACCGACGAGGCCGTCGAGGGTCGTGATTCCTTCCTGGAGAAACGCGCCCCCGATTGGTCCCCCTATCCCTGGTACTACTGAGCGCTTCCACTCCATGAACGCACAGCCCGTTGAGGACCTTCCCGGTACGATCGATCGCGCCCTGGGCGGCCAGTCGATCCTCATTCTGCCCCGCACCCGTGATGCCCCCATCACCGAGGTTGCCCCGAGCATGTTCGCAGGCTCCGGCCGTGCGCCGGCGCTGGTCCTCTTCACCTCGGGTTCGACGGGCACGGCCAAGGCCGTCGCACTGTCTGCCGAGGCTCTGGCCACCTCGGCGCGGGCCACAGAACGACTCCTCGCCGGCCCGGGCGAGTGGCATCTGAGCCTGCCCATCAATCACATTGCGGGGTTCCAAGTGGAGTTGCGCGCTCGGCTCGCGGGACGGGAACCGGTCCGGACCACCTCGGCGACATTCACCGCCGATGCCTTCGCCGACGAGGCCGGCGAACTCTTCGCACGATCCGGCGGCCGGCCGAGCTACACCTCGCTGGTGCCTACCCAGATGCACCGGATCCTCGCCGATGAACGAGCCACACAGGCAGCGGCGAAGTTCGACGCGATCCTCCTCGGCGGATCCGCGATCTCACCGGCGCTGCTCGAGCAGGCAGCTGCACGCGGCCTTAGCATCGTCCGCACCTACGGGATGAGCGAAACCGCAGGTGGATGTGTGTACAACGGGGTGCCCTTCGATGGCGTCGAGATCACGATCACGAACTCCTCAACGATCGACCTGCGCGGTCGGGTCGTGGCCGATTCCTATGTCGAGATCACCCCTGAGGGTCACATCGCTCCCGTCGACGACCAGGCGCTGACCACCGACGATGACGGGGCGAGGTCCATGCACACGAGCGATCTGGGTCGGCTCGACGATGGAGTGCTCACGGTGCTGGGTCGGGCCGACGACATCATCGTCTCCGGCGGCACCAATGTCTCGCCCCATGCCCTCGAGACCGGTCTGCTGCCCATCTGGCAGCACCACGGGATCGCCGAGGTGCTCGTGACCTGGGTGCCTGATGATGAGTGGGGCAAGCTGCTCGTCGCCCTCGTCCGGCTCGATGACTCGGTGTCCAGCGCCGTGTCCGAGACGATGAACTCACCACGCGATTTCGCACGCTGTCTGGGCGGCCTCGACCACGGGATGCACGGGCAGCTTCTGCCCAGGCTGGCCTTTCCCGTCAGGCAGATCCCCAACCGTTCGATCGGCAAACCCGATCGACAGGCTGCGGCCCGGCTTGCGGCCGAGATGGCTGAGACAGATAACAGCTGAGGCCCAGCACCCGAATACCCTATTAAGTGAACTGTCGGTAATATGAGACGGTTCCAATTCTCATGAGGAAGGTATCCCGCCCAATGGCAACTGCTGCGCAGTGGATCTCCGGAGCCCGATTACGAACATTGCCGCTGGCTGTGGCCCCTGTTCTCATCGGCACCGGCGCCGCAATCGGCTCTGTCGGCGGCTTCACCTCGTTCATCATCGGGGACTACACGCGCAACGGCCACGACTATTCGCTGCTGCAGATCTTCCTCCGCGCCGTGCTGGCCCTCATCGTCTCGCTCTGCCTGCAGGTCGGGTCGAACTTCTCCAATGACTACTCGGACGGCGTCCGCGGCACAGACGATGTCCGCGTCGGTCCCGTCCGGCTCACGGCCACGGGCCTGGCTGAGCCGAGCGCGGTCAAACGGGCGGCGTTCCTGTTCTTCGGCATCGCCGGGGTCACCGGAATCGTCCTCGTACTCATCGCACAGGCGGAGTGGTTCCTCATCGTCGGCGCCGCCGCTGTGGCCGCCGCCTGGTTCTATACGGGCGGCAAGAAGCCCTACGGGTACATGGGTCTGGGTGAAGTCTTCGTCTTCGTCTTCTTCGGTCTGGTAGCCACGCTGGGCACGATGTGGATGCAGGTCGGCGGACTCAGCCTCAGCGGCTGGGCCGGTGCTGTGGCCATCGGTTCACTCGCCTCGGCGGTGCTCATGGTCAACAATCTGCGCGACATCCCGACAGACGTCGATGCGGGCAAGATCACTCTGGCCGTCCGCCTCGGCGACAATCGGGCCCGGATCGTGTATGCGAGCCTCGTTCTCGTGCCCTTCGCGCTGCTGGTTCTGGCGATCCTCGATGGGCATCCCGCCGTGGCACTGGCCATCCTCGCGTTGGTCCCCGCGCTCAGTCCTCTGAAGACGGTGCTCCGCGGGACCACAGGTCCCGGGCTCATTCCGCCGATCAAGTCCACGGGACTCACTGCTCTGGCCTTCGCCGCCCTGATGGGGCTGGGCCTGTCCCTGTAGCCTGGCTCAGTTCTCGTCGCCGACGATGCGGTCTTCCGTGTCCTCGTCGACGCTTTTCCGCTTGGTGTTCGCGGCCCGCTTGGCCACGCTGTTCTCGATATCGTTGGCCACCTTGGCGCGCATGCCGCCCAGGAAGATGTAGCTGAGGACGGCTCCGATGATGATTGCGGCCATGGCCATGACGAGGTTGAGTCCGAGGAACGGCTGCAGAATCAGTCCAACGCCGACGATGATGCCCAGACGGGCCAAGGTATAAATCCAGAAGTTGCGCATTGCACCCATTTTAGTCCGTCCGAATCAGAGATTCATCACCGCTCGTCTGGGCCGGTGTTCAGGATAGTGGACTATCCTTGGCGTATGGCTCGATATCTCATTGCCGCGATCGTCCTTGCGATAGCGGTCACACTGTACGGACTCTTCGATTGCCTTCTGCGCGATCGTGGTCTGATCCGAGTCCTGCCCAAACCCGTCTGGGCGATCATCATCCTGTTCATCCCCGTGATCGGCTTCGTCCTGTGGTACCTTTTCGGCCGAGGTACTGAAGACAAGCCCTCCGCAGCTCCTCGCCGTCGGGGCCCCAGCGCCCCCGACGATGACGACGACTACCTGCGGCAGGTTGATCGCGACGTCAAGTTCGGTAAGCACGATCCCGAGGCACAGAAGCCCGAGGACAAGGCTCCCGAAGCTGATGACACCGACGACGCCGACTCCAGCGACTCCGACACTCATTCCGCCGAAACTGACGACCGTGGTTCGAATGGCTCCACCGGCGATGGTCACGGCCACTCGAACTGAGCGGTCAGTTGCACTGAGCTGGTCTCGGGAGCTGAGCTGGTCTTCAGGTCAACAGGTTCCCCAGCGGACGACACGCTGAATTCTCTGAGCGCTTGGTCCGAAAAGCATGCGGCGCGCAGATCCGTGCGCACTGCATAGGTCCACACGGTGCCGAGGCCTTCGCACGCTGCAGAGGACCAGCACGTTGCAGGCAGTGTAGGAACCCGGTGTTCCCGCATTCGGCAGCCACGGCAGCTACGGAATCCGCCGACGATCCTATCTGCTGCACGGTCTCTACGTCAGCGTATGCCTCGGAGTCTGGTGTGGTCAGTCTCGGCTCGGCCGTCGACCATCAGTCTGAGAACGACTCAGTTATGCCAATGGCGCCAGCGAGCCAAGCAGAGCCAGCGGCCGTGCAGTGCCAGCCACCGTGCAGCGCCGCCCAGCTGTCCAGCCGCCCGGCAGTGCCCGGGCCCGCCGGGGATAGGTCCGCCTGCCGATCAGCTGAGCCCTGAGTACGAATGCAGGCCGTTGAAGTACATGTTGACGACGGTGAAGTTGAAGATCACGGTGGCGATGCCGATGAGGTTGAGCACTGCGACCTTCGTCGGTCCCCAGCCTCGTGTGGCGCGGGCGTGCAAGTATGCGGCGTAGATGACCCAGACGACGAACGTCCAGATCTCCTTCGAGTCCCAGCCCCAGTAGCGGCTCCAGGCCACCTCGGCCCAGATGGCGCCGGCGATGAGGGTGAACGTCCAGGTGATGAATCCGACTGCCGCGATCGTGTAGGAGAACCGTTCCAGGTCGATGCTTGCGGGCATCCGCCGCATGAACCGCAGCCACTTCGGGTCTTTGTTCTCGTGCGCGGCCTTGAGGATCTGGAACACAGCGAGGATCGCGGAGATATAGAGCAGCGCAGTCGAGAGGATCGCGATCGGCACGTGAATGGCGATCCAGTACGAGTCGAGAGCCGGCATCAGCTTCGCAGCGGGGGTGTAGAAGACCGTGATAGCCAGCCCCAGGCACAGGAGCACTCCCCCTGCCACAATGGTTCCCAGGTAGCGGATGTCCTTCTTCACGTTGACGATGAGGAAGACGATGACGGTGATCGCAGTGGCGGTGAGGACATACTCCATCATGTTGCCCCACGGCACACGCATCACGGACAGCGCCCGAGTCAGCACAGCAGCCACATGGAGCACGCCGGCGAGGATGAGCAGTGAGGTTCCGATCCTCGCCCCACGCCGAGGCTTGTCCTTGCCCGATCCGGTCGTGGGCACGGTCGAAGCCTCCGTCTGCGGCGGATCGAGGAGTGCCGTGGTGGTCTTCCTGTTCGTCCGTCGCACATTCGATGGCTTCGCAGCGCTGGCCGCGCCGGTCTCGGTCTGTTTGAGTTCTCGCCCGCCGAACAGGTCGAAGGCATAGAAGATCATGGCGACGGCGTAGACGATCATCGCCGAGATGATGAGCTGGTTCGACCACATTGCGAGGTCAGTGTTGACGTCCATACATCCTCCGCACCTTACGGTGCTCTTCCGTTGCGTCGGGCTGGTGCTGTGTTCGGGCTGCCCGTGTCGGTGCCGACCCGCGACAATTCTACTCCCCGTAGTACCTAAAGCTAATCATTCGTCTCCCCGGCGGCCCGATCCCCGGCAGCTCGATCCCCGGCGATCCGATGCCCAGCGGCCCGGCCTTCGGAGTCGTTCGCCCATTCCTCGGTGAGGTTCTTCGCGAGGTCCTTCGTTGCCCGTTCGACCATCGGGTCCTCACCGCGGGCCAGAGCCGCGACTTCTGCCTGGCCGTCCTTGATGCGCACCCACATGCGCCGACGTGGGATGAACAGGGAAAGTCCCAGCCCCAGCAGCACGGCGATCGCGCTGGCGAGCATCAGACCCTGCGTCGGGTCCTGGGAGATGTCGACGGCAATGTAGCGTTTGATGCCGTCGAACGTCACCGAGCCGCCGTCGGGCAGCTGCTGGGTCTCTCCCTCAGTCAGCTGGATGAGCAGAGGGTTGCCCGAAGAATCGGTCATCTCCGTCATATTCTCGGCATCGATCGTGTACACGGACTGCGGAGTTCCGTCATCGAGGCCCAAGTCACCGGTGTATCCGCTCATCACGAGGTAGGGGTTGCGCGGGCCCGCGAAGCTCGAAACGAGTTCGCCGTTCTCATTCTGTGTCGCGGTCGGCAGGAATACGCCGACGAATCCCATCTGAGCCCCCGCAGAGTCGGGGACCTTGATGACGCCCTCGGAGGTGTATCCCGGGTCTCCCCCGTCTGGGATGAATACCTGCGGGCCGGACTGCACGACCTGCCCCTTGGCGTCTTTGACCGTGACTTCCGGGGCGTACCCGTTTCCTGTCAGGTAGACGCCTGCTCCGCCCACGCGCACGGGTTCGTTGACCCGCAGGGTGTGCTTCTCGCTCGTCCCATCAGCCGTGGTCGTGACTTCCGCGTCGAAGGTGCGGGGCTGGCCGAACTGGCTGCCTGGGGCCTGATCGTCGAAGGTGGCGTCGAAGTCGTCGAGTTTGAGCCTGAAGTCCGGCAGGTTGTCTGCGTCGTAGTAGGTGCCCGGATCGAACGAGTCGTAGGCGACCAGGGAGTTCGTGAAGGTGTCGCCCTCGACGAGGATCCGCTGACCCTCATATCCGAACAGGGAACCGATCGCCATCGTCAGGGTCGCGACGAGGAGAGCGATGTGGAAGACGAGGTTGCCGGTCTCGCGCAGGTAGCCGCGTTCAGCCGCGACATGATCCGTGTTGCGCACGGTCCGGTAGCCGAGCTTCTTCAGTCGGGCTTGGGCCGTGTCGAGGAAATTCTGGTCCGCGGCCTCGCGGGATTCCGATGATCCGCTCGCCGAGGTGAAGGTTTCGTATCCGGGCATCCGCCCCAACCGCTTCGGCGCCTTGGGCGGGGCCGAACGCATAGCCTTCCAATGCTGGGCCGAGCGTGGGATCACGCAGCCGATGAGCGAGACCATCAGAAGGAGATAGACCGAGGAGAACCAGATCGAGGAGTACACATCGAACATCTGGATCGTATCCAGGAACTGGCCCCAGGCGCCGTTGGATTCGAGGAACGTGTTGACCCGACCCGGATCCTGGATGCGCTGCGGCAGCAGTGAACCCGGGATCGCTGCCATGGCAAGGACGAGGAGGAGGATCAGCGCCACCCGCATCGTCGTCAGCTGACGCCACGCCCACCGGCACATGCCGATGAACCCCAGCTGCGGCAGGGTCACAGCAGCCTTGCTGCTGCCGGCCTTCTTGTCAGTGGTCTTCTTCGCCACTAGATCACCACTTCGAAATCATAGATCAGACCCTGCAGAGAGGCCATCCACGCGTTCCACAGCCCGGAGGCCATGAGAACGCCCAACACGATGAGCATGATGCCGCCGACACGGACGATCGCCGTCTGATGCCTGCGCACCCAGGTCAAGCGGCCGGCACCCTTGTGGATGGCGACCGCCAGGATAATGAACGGAATGCCGAGACCCAGGCAGTAGACGAACGCCAGCAGCGCGCCGCGCCAGATGGTTCCGTCGCCGCCGAAGCTCACCGACATCGACAGGACTGCTGACAGAGTCGGGCCCACGCAGGGTGCCCAGCCCAGGGCAAAGGTGGCACCGAGGACCGGGGCACCCCAGAGGCCGGCTTTGGGGCGGGCCCGGATTCGGTGTTCGGTCTGGAACAGGCCGAAACCGCCCATGAATACGAAGCCGGCGATGATGACGACGACGCCGAGGATCCGGATGAGCACTCCCTGCCACTGGGAGAACAATGCCCCCAGAGCCGAGAACCCGGTTCCCAACAGAACGAAGACGACGGTGAAGCCGAGGACGAACAGTGCGATCCCGACGACGATCCGCCAGGTCTCCTTGTCCTTGAGGGAGGACCCGCTCAGTCCCGTGACGTAGCCGACGTAGCCGGGAACCAGCGGCAGCACACAAGGTGAGACGAAAGAGACGAGCCCGGCCAGTGCGGCCGCACCAGCGGCCAGAAGCAGCGGCCCGTCAAGAACCGTTTGGGCAAAGTCTGCCCCGATCCCACTCACTCCGCCTGCACGTCCTCGATGAGTCCCTTGAGCGTCGACTCATCGACCTCTCCCACGACTCGGGCCGCGGCGCGTCCCTTCGCATCGAGGATGACTGTGGAGGGCGTGGCCTGCGGTGGGAGGACTCCCGAGAGCAGCGCAACCATGGCGCCGTCGGTGTCGAGCATATTCGCGTAGGGAATCTGGTAATTCGAGATGAACGCATTGGCCGCGGCTTCCTGATCACGGACGTTGACGCCCAGGAACTGGACCTCATCGCTGAACTCCTCGGCCAGGGACTTCAGTGCCGGAGCTTCCTTCCGACACGGCGGGCAGGCCGCGTACCAGAGGTTGATGACGACCGGGGTGGGCCGAATATCGGCCAACGACATCGACGTCCCCCCGAGCGTCTCGAAGCTCAGTTCCAGCGGTTCGCCGCGCTCGTCGACTGCTACCTGCGACACGACGCCGGACCCGGACACATATCCCTGATCGGATCCGGCCTGATCAGCCAATTCATCGTTTTCGCTGCAGGCGCTGAGCACCACGGCGGTGCCGGCGACCAGCCCGGTCAGCAGGGCGCGACGGTTCATCGGGTTGCGGGCATTCATGCTCCCGCCACCGCTTGCCCGGGCTGCAGATCTGCACAGATGCTCTCGTAACTCACGGATACAAGTGTGGACGATTCGAATGTGAAACTGGTGATAGATGCCAGGTCACACTCCCGTTTCCGAGGGTCATGGACGAGTGAGCGCGACTCCCCCGCCAGGCGTGTCATCCAGATCGGAAGCTGATGGGAGACGATGACTCCCTCGGCCTCAGGGCCGTGCTTGACCAGCTTGGCGCGCAAGCTGGCCATGGCTGCCTGCATGCGCAGCACGATCTGTCGATACGGCTCGCCCCAGGACGGTGTCAGCGGGTTGTACAGACGCACCAGATTGCGCGGCATGGCCAGTCTGCGGCCGTTGAGTTTCTGTCCTTCGAAGGAGTTGGCGGCTTCGATCACACGATCGTCGGTGAACACCGGCAGATCGAGTCGCTGCCGCAGCGGGTCGATCGTCTGCTGGGCCCGCAGCAGAGGGGAGGCCACGAGCTCGTCCGGGGTCAGCGAGGCAGCGGCGAAGTGCTCGCCGACGCGACGGGCCATCTCATGACCGCGGTCGGTCAAACCGAAGTTCGGCAGCCGACCGTAGAGGATGCCCTCGGGGTTGTCGACCTCCCCGTGCCTGACCAGGTGGATCGTGGTCATCAGTTCACCTGCGTGTTCGGTACCGCCGCTGCGGCCTTGGCGGCGGCGGGCAGGGCCGTGATGATCCGGTCGAGGATCTCATCGGTGTGGGCGTAGGACAGGAACCAGGCTTCGAACGCACTCGGCGGCATGTGGATGCCCGCGTCCAGCATGGCGTTGAAGAACGCGGAGTAGCGCTCGACATTCTGCATGCGTGCATCGTCGTAGTTGACGACCTCACGGTCGGTGAAGAAGACGGAGAACATCGAATTCGCCGACTGGATGGTGTGTTCGACGCCTTCGGCCTCCAGCGCCGAGGTGACTGCGGGCCGCAGGATGCCCGCAGCGCGAGTGATGTGTGAGTACACATCGAGTTCGGTTGTCAGCTTCAGTGTGCTCAGGCCGGCAGCCGTGGCCACAGGGTTTCCGGACAGGGTTCCCGCCTGGTAGACCGGGCCGATCGGTGCGAGGTATTCCATCACGTCGGAGCGTCCGCCGAAGGCCGCGGCGGGGAAGCCGCCGCCCATGACCTTGCCGAAGGTGAACAGGTCGGCAGGGCCTTCCGGGTAGCCCAGTGATTCGGACTCGAATCCGTACCACCCGGCGGCCGAGACGCGGAAGCCGGTCATCACCTCGTCGCTGATCATCAGTGCGCCGTGGGCCTTGGTCAGGCGGCGGATGGTGTTGGTGAAGCCCTCGCGTGGAGGCACGACGCCCATGTTTCCGGGGCTGGCCTCTGTGATGACGCAGGCGATTTCGTCACCGTGTTCGGCGAAGACGGCTTCCAGACCGGCCGCATCGTTGTAGTCGACGACGATCGTGTCCGAGGCCTGTGCGCCGGTCACGCCCGGCGTGTCGGGCAGGGAGAAGGTCGCCAGACCGGATCCGGCCTGGGCCAGGAGTGCGTCGACGTGACCGTGGTAGCAGCCGGCGAACTTCACGATCTTCGCCCGACCGGTGTAGCCGCGGGCCAGGCGGATGGCGCTCATTGTCGCCTCGGTGCCCGAGGACACGAGCCTCACCTGGTCGACGGGGTCGACGCGGGCGACGATCTCCTCGGCGAGTTCGACCTCACCGGTCGAGGGTGTGCCGAAGGAGAAGCCCTTGACTGCGGCTTCCTGCACGGCGGCGACCACCTCGGGGCGGGAGTGGCCCATGATCATGGGCCCCCAGGAGCCGATGAGGTCGATGTAGTCATTGCCGTCGGCATCGCGCAGCCAGGCCCCCGTCGCCGAGGTGATGAAGCGCGGGGTGCCTCCGACGGCGTTGAAGGCCCGCACCGGTGAGTTCACTCCACCGGGGATGACGTGTTCGGCGCGCTCGAACAGCGCGGCCGACTTCGCGGTCTCAGCTTTCATAGGGTCAGTCATGGGTTCTCCTGAAGTAGTCGCCGGATCGGTGGTCAAGTCAGCTGGTGGCTGAGTCAGGTTCTCATCGAACCGATGCGCTCAGTTGGCAGACGTCGTGGGTGCGACGTCGGACGGTGGTGTCTCCACGGGGCCCTCGCCGATCTCACGCATGTGTGCGGTGACCTTCCCGAACACACGCCCCAGGCTCTCCATCTCCTCTGGTTCGAGGAGGTCGACGAGGTGGTCGCGGACACCTCCCACATGTGTGGGTGCCGTGGCGGCGAGGAGCTCCCAGCCGGCCTCGGTCATCTGGCAGTTGACTCCGCGTCCGTCTTCGGGGATGGAGAAGCGCTCGAGGAGGCCCTTCTTCTCCATCCGGGCCACGCTGTGGGTCAGCCGGGAGCGCGACATCGTCGTGTCCGTGGCGAGCAGAGCCATGCGCATCGTCCGGTTCTCATGTTCGCTCAGCCGCACCAGGATCTCATATTCGGCCATGCCGATCCCGTGGCGGGCCCGCAGTTCCTTGTCCAGCTGCACAGTCAACAGCTGTGAGCCGGTGAGGTAGCTCCTCCAGGCCTTCTGATCGGGACCATTCAGCCATCGTGGCTCGCTCATCAATGCGCTCCGCCCGGCTTCTCCGAATTCAGCCACTGAGCGACTTCCGTGGCCCAGTAGGTCAGCACCGCGTCGGCACCGGCGCGTTTGAAGGCGATGAGGGACTCCTCGATCGCGCGATCGCGTTCGATGGCTCCGGATGCGGCCGCGAATTCGATCATCGCGTATTCCCCGGAGACCTGGTAGGCCCACACGGGCACCGGGGATTCGCAAGCCGCCTCGGCGAGGACATCGAGATAGGGCATGCCGGGTTTGACCATGACGACATCGGCGCCTTCGGCCAGGTCGAGTTCGAGTTCGCGCATGGCCTCGCGGCCGTTCGCGGGATCCTGCTGGTAGGTCTTGCGATCGCCCTGCAGCTCCGAGTCCACAGCTTCGCGGAACGGGCCGAAGAACGCCGAGGCGTACTTCGCGGAGTAGGCCATCACGACGACGTCGGTGAAGCCTTCGAGGTCCAGGGCCTCCCGACAGGCCGCGACCTGGCCGTCCATCATGCCCGAGAGTCCCACCAGGTGGGCGCCGGCGCGGGCCTGTGCCACGGCCATCGAGGCGTAGCGCTCCAAGGTCGCGTCATTGTCGACGCCGCCCGCGGAGTCGAGGACTCCGCAGTGTCCGTGAGAGGTGAACTCGTCGAGGCACAGATCGGCCATGATCACGCTCGTATCGCCGAGGTTGTCCCGCAGCAGCGTCAACGCTCGGTTGAGGATCCCGTCGGGGTCATCGGCTTGGGAGCCGTCATTGTCCTTGTGCTCCGGGATTCCGAAGAGCATGAGTCCGCCGACACCTGCGTCCACAGCTTCATTGGCCGCTTCAAGCAGGGAGTCCAGGGTGTGCTGGAGGACCCCGGGCATGCTTGTCAGCGGCGCAGGTTCGCTCAGTGTCTCCTTGACGAACATGGGCAGGATGAGTTCGGCCGAGTCCAGGCGCACCTCGGAGACGAGCCGGCGCATGGCCGATGTCGTCCGCAGACGACGGGGCCGAACGGTTCCGGGCACCAATGACATGTCAGGCCTTCTTTCTGCGGCGCTTCTGGCTGGGGCGCGTCGGGGTAGTCCCCGCCGCCAGGTCGTCCTCGCGTGCAGCCAGCGCGAATTCGACCAATCCGTCGATGAGGGAGGTGAGATTGGCTTCCTCGGCGAGGACGTCGACTCGCAGTCCGTGTTCGGCTGCGGTGTTCGCCGTGGCCGGTCCGATGCAGCAGATGATCGAGGTGGATGCCGGTTTGCCGGCGATGCCGACGAGGTTGCGCACCGTGGAGGAAGAGGTGAAGAGGAAGGCATCGAAGTCACCGGCCTTGATGGCTTCACGGATGGGGGCCGGAGGCGGCGAGGCGCGCACGGTTCGGTAAGCCGTGACATCGTCCGGATCCCAGCCCTTCTCCAACAGGCCGGCCACGAGCACCTCGGTGGCGATATCGGCACGCGGCAGCAGCACCGCGTTCATGGGGTCGATGTCGTCGACGTAGTCCGGCCACGCCGCAGCCAGGCCGCGCGCCGAATGCTCGCCGTCGGGAACGAGGTCGGGGGTGATGCCCCAGTCGATGAGCGAGGCTGCAGTGCGCCCGCCCACGGCCGCGACCTTGACACCGGAGAGCGAACGGGAGTCGAGGCCGAAGTCCTCGAACCACATGCGCACGGCACGAACTGCGTTGACCGAGGTGAAGCCCACCCATTCGTAGGAACCGTCGACGAGGCCACGGATCGCCTTCTCCATCTGCGTCGGCGTGCGCGGGGGCTGAACTGCGATCGTGGGAACGACGGTGCCGACGGCACCCAACTCACCGAGCGCCTCGGCGGTGGAGGTGCCCTGTTCCTTCGTCCGAGGAATGAGGACCTGCCAGCCGAAGAGCGGCTTGGTCTCGAACCAGCTGAGTGCGCCGCGCGATTCGACTCCCTGTCCCATGATCACCACCATACGATCTCCGCCGGTCTGAGCCATCGTCCGGGCCTGACCCAAGGTGGTCTCCACACTCATCTGGTCGGTCGTCGAGATGCCCCACCCCAGGAGCACCTTCGTGTCCTCGTCCCAACCGTCGTCGAGCAGGGCGCGGATCGCCTGTTCGTGGTCGGCGGTCGTGCCGGTGAGCACGTGGGTGGTGTTGCGGTGTCGGGAGACATCGACATGCGTCTGGGGTCCGGCCTCGATGAAGCGGACCGAGCGAACTCGGTTCGTCGTCAGGGCGGTGCCTGTGAACGCGGAGGTGGCCGCGGACAGTCCGACTCCGGGGACGATCTCGACGTCGACGTCGGCCTTGCGGCACACGGCGGCCTCGGCCGTCGTCGTCGTGAAGATGATGCCGTCGTCGGAACTCAGCCGCACGACGGTCTTATCGGGTCGTGCCAGCTCGGCGAGCTTGCGACCCCGTGTGGAGGCCGTTGCCCCGAGCTGAGCAGCTTCGATGATCTCTGTGGCCTGCGGCACGTAGGCGGTGACGATCTCCGAATGCACATGAGTGTCGTAGACGACGATTTCGGCGTTCGCGAGGATGTCTGCGCCGCGCATCGTCATCAGACCCGACTCACCGGGACCGCTGCCGATGAATACGACGCGGGGCGAGACGGGCAGAAGCCGCCGGGGCTGGACCTGGCCGGTTGTCATACCTGCTCCTGGACTTTGACAGGGGTGAGGTGATCCGCGGACTGCGCGGGATCGATGCCGAGCTGCCCCAGCATGTCTTCTGCCGCCGCGGTGCCGAGTTCGTCGGCGAGCCGAGCGAGCTCCTTGCCGGTGATCGACAGCTGGTTCGCACTGCCGGAGTCCAGATCCACATCAGGAGTCATCGGCAGCGGAGCGACCTGGCGGGTGCGGGCGAGGTTTCCGTCGTCATCGGCCATGACCGCCTCGACGACGAACTCCGAACCCTGGATCGTGGCCAATGCACCGATCGGGGCCGAACATCCGGCTTCCGCCCGGGACAGGATCGCTCTCTCACAGGTCACAGCCAGGTCAGTGGTTTCGTCGTGGAGGCGTTTGAGCTCATCCCGGACTTCGGCATCTGCGACCATGACCTCGTTGTCGAGGGCGAAGGGACTGTCTGCCCCTCGGGTCTCGACGGCAAGGGCTCCCTGCCCGGGGGCCGGAAGCATCGTGTCGAAGTCGAGCAGATCGGTGGCTTCGGCCAGGCGGCCGATGCGGCGGACTCCGGCCGCGGCCAGCACGACGGCGTCGAGTCGTCCGTCGCGGACGTGGGCGATGCGGGTGTCGACGTTTCCGCGCACCCCGCGGACCTCGATGTCGGGTCTCGCGGCGCGCAGCTGCACGGCACGCCTGGGTGATCCGGTGCCGACGACGCTGCCCGCCGGCAGCTGGGCAAAGCTGAGGCCATCGCGACCGATGAGGACATCGGCAGGGTCGACCCGGGGTGGGATGGCAGCCATCTGGATGCCCGCCTCGGGGGTGGTGGGCAGGTCCTTGAGCGAGTGCACGGCGATGTCGATCTTTCCCTGGTGCAGGGCCTGCCGAACGGCGGAGACGAAGACGCCGGTGCCGCCGAATCCGGTCAGGGGCGACATGTTGACGTCGCCCTCGGTCACGACCTCGACGATTTCGATGCGCCAGCCGGTCAGCGCCGCCAGCTGGTGGGCGATCGCAGTGGACTGAGACCGTGCGAGTTTGGAACGGCGGGTGCCCAGGCGGATGGTGCGCCCCGTGAAGTGCTCGGGTTCGACGATGTCGAGGGTGTGATCGGCTACCGGTCGCACACCGTCTGCCTCGACGTGGTTCGCGGTCGAGGCCGTTGCGACCTTGGTCTCGGGTTCCGCGATCGCGTGGGGGACTTTGTTCGTGGGCAGGTCGAAGAGCTGCATGAGCGCCTGCGCGTAGTCGATCTCGGACTCCGTGACGGCCAGTTCCTTCACCTTGACCGTCGGCGTGTGGATGAGCTTCTCTGAGACCCGGTGCAGGGACTTGCGAATCTCAGCGAACGCCTTCTCGTCGATCTCGGCACCGATCTTCTTCTCCAGCCGCTTCGTCTCTGCGGCGAGGACGTCCTTCGCGTGACTGCGCAGGGCCGTGACCGTGGGCGCGACCGCGCGTTCCTTGGCACCGGATTCGAGCTTGGCCAGCTCCTCCTCGATGATCGTGCGTACCGCTTCGACGGTCTCAACGACCGCAGCGTCGCGCTGGCTCGCGGAGCTGGCCAGCAAGGTCCGGATCTCACCGAGGCCGAAGAGTGCGACATGTTCGAACTCGCGCACTGTGGGATCGATGTCGTGCGGCAGGGCGAGATCGACGAAGGCCTTGTTCGCTGCGCCCTTGGGGTTCTGGGACAGACCGGCCTGGATGTCTTCCCGGGTGACGACGACTTCCCGGGCACCGGTGCAGGAGATGATGAGGTCGGCGTCGGCGATCTCCTCCGCCAGGATCCGGGAGGTCAGTTCGCGGGCTCGGCCGCCCACCTCAGCGACGAGGCGCTCGGCCTTGTCCACGGTCCGGTTGAGCACAGTGGTCGCAGCCACGCCCTCCTTGTGCAGTCCTGCGACGACGAGGCCCGACATGGCGCCGGCACCGATGACCAGTGCATTCGCGGCCCGCAGAGACCCGATATGTCCCTGGGAGGCTTCGAGTGCTGCGGAGAAGAGTGAGCGGGCGACCTCGTCGAGGCCGGTCTCCGAGTGGGCGCGTTTGCCCACCCGCAGGCTCTGCTGCAGGGCGTGGGAGAGCCCGGAGGTCAGCGCTCCCGCCTGCAGCGAATCGGTGAATGTCGAACGCAGCTGGCCCAATATCTGGGCCTCGCCGATCGCCATCGAGTCCAGACCGCACGAGACTTTGAGCAGATGCTCCAGCGCCTGAGTGTCGTAGTGGGCATAGAAATGCCCGGCGATGTCCTGCCATTCCTTGTCGATCGAGGATACGAGGGCATTGCCGAGGTCGGCGAGACCGCCGTGGAAGGACGTGACATCGGCGATGAGCTCCAGGCGGTTGCAGGTCGACAGGACTGCAAGTCCCTCGACATTGTCGCCGGTCAGAGCGTCGGTGCGCAGTGCCCCGACCTCACCGGTGCCGAATGCGAGAGCGTCCAACATGTCGATCGGGGCCGACTGATGGGAAATGCCGAGAACCAAGAGAGTCAATTCCTGTGCTCCTCAAAACCTGGATTGAGCGGTGCCGAATCAAGCGCCGAATAATATGCGAGTACTTGCAGCTCACTGGCCAGATCGACTTGATGCACGCGGACCGAGTCCGGGGCGTCGAGCACGGTGGGTGCGAAGTTCAGGATGCCGCGCACGCCTGCCTCGGCGGCGATGTGCGCCGCCGCCGGTGCCGCGGATGCGGGTACTGCCATGACGACGAGGTCGATGTCCTCGGGCCAGGTGGGAAGTTCGGTGAGGTCGGAGACCGGCAGAGTGCCGATCACGGTTCCGATCTTGGCCTCATCGGTATCGAAGATTGCGGTGAGTGAGAGTCCGCGGCGTTTGAATCCTGCGTAGTCGGCCAGGGCCGAACCCAGGCGGCCGGCGCCGATGATAGCAACGCTGCGCGCCCGGTCGAGGCCGAGGAAGGTGCGCAGAGTCGAGGCGAGGTCCTCACAGGAGTAGCCGACTCCGCGCCGGCCCGAGCGTCCCAGCTGAGACAGGTCCTTGCGCAGAATCGACGATGAGACGCCGCTGCGGGCCGCCAACACCTCCGAAGAGATCGTTGACTGGCCCGTCGCGGCGATCGTCTCAACCGTTTGCAGGTAGATCGGGAGTCGGGAGATGACGCGTTCGGGCACGTCCTTGCGAACGACACCCTCAATGCTGTTGGCGGACAGAATCTCGCCCACGAAAACGCGTCACTCCTTCAATCGATCTCAAGCGCCCAGAGCGTCGAGGGCTCGGGACAACCGGTCCGTATCGACACGATGGAAGCTGTGCTGCCGACCGTTGAGCAGGACCACTGGGACGTCCCAGCCGTACTGCCCGGACAGATCATCATCGGTGTCGATGTCGATCTCACTCACGCTCACCTCTCTGCCGGCCACCGCCTCGGCGATGGCATTCCTGGCGGTTTCGCACAGGTGGCAGTCGGCACGTGTCAGCAAGGTCAATGCGACCACTGCACACTCCTCATCGGGCGACAACAAACCCCGCCGAAATCAGATTCGAGCGGGGGCGTAGGACCTATCGTGGTCTTACTTCTTGTTGCGACGCTGGTGGCGTGTCTTGCGAAGCTGCTTACGGTGCTTCTTCTTCGACATACGCTTGCGACGCTTCTTGATAACTGAGCCCACGCGGGTACCCCTTGTGATCGTCGGTGGAGGTGAACATCAGGTGCCCACCCTTTGAACTAACCGTGCAATTCTATCGCTTTGGCCTCTGCTTTCCCAAAACTGTGTCCAGATCCACAGCCGTGAGAGAACGATCCCCGGATCGACGGTCGCGCGATCGGCGGATTCGCGGTCGGGGGCCCGACTTCAGTCGAAGTAGGCGTCGAGGCCGAAGAACGGGAACAGGTTCTTCCGGGTGCCCATGACGGCTCTGTCGAGTTCGGATTCGGGGTCGAAACCGTTCGTCCAGCGGGTGAATGAGCCGTCGAAGCCGTCGGTCATCGACAGGGGCGCCTCACGTCCGGTCTTGGTCTGCGCATAGTTGGCCCAGCGGCCAGGGATGCGAGCACCCGGATCGATATCGAGCCCCGCGGAGATCGCCAGCACGTTGGTCCATGCGCGCGGCACGACGTCGATGATCGCGTAGCCTCCTCCCCCGGTCGCCAACCATTTGCCGTCCGTGAGCTCTGCAGCGAGGTCGCGGACCCATTCGGTGGCCACCCGCATCGCATCCACGCTCAGTCGCATATGAGTCAGGGGGTCGCTGCGGTGTCCATCGCAGCCGTGCTGGGAGACGATGATCTGGGGTTCGAATCCGCCGACGATCGCGGGGATCGTAGCGTCGAAGGCCCGCAGCCAGTCCGCATCGAGGGTTCGCGGCGGCAGCGCGATGTTCGCCGCCGAGGCGGCCGCGCGCAGTCCCCCGATGTCCGCAGGGAAGCCGGAGCCGGGGAACAGGAACTTTCCCGATTCGTGCATCGAGATCGTCAGCACACGAGGATCGTCCCAGAAGAACTTCTCGACGCCGTCTCCGTGGTGGGCGTCGAGGTCGATGTAGGCGATGCGTTCGTAACCGGCAGCGAGGAATTCGGTGATGGCCCCGGCGACGTCGTTGTACACGCAGAACCCGCTCGCGTGATCGGGCATCGCATGGTGCATCCCGCCGGTGAAGTTCACGGCGCGACGGTAGTCGCCGGAGATGATCGCCCGGGCTGAGTCGACAGAGCCCTGGAACAGCATCGCCGAGGCGGCGTGCATGTTTTCGAACCCCGGAACGTCCTCGGTGCCGATGCCGTACTTCTTCGCGTCCTCGTCGCTGAGCACGGCGCCCTCCCCGATCTTCTTCACCGCGGCGATGAAGTCCGCATCGTGGAGGTTCGCCAAGGTGTCCTCTTCGACGTCGCTGACGCCGTGAACGTGGACATTGTCGGCGTCGAAGAGGCCGAAGTCCATGGCCAGCTTCGCAGTCAGGTCGAGCCTGAGGGGGTGCATGGGATGGCTGGGACCGAAGTTGTATCCGGTCACCGCATCGTCCCAGACGACGTACACATCGCTATCGGCCATGCAGACCATGCTATATGGCACGGCTCACCTACGAAGATTCCCGGTGTGTGCGAACTACCATGGGGTCTGTGCCAAAGAATTCCACACCGCGTCTCGACCGGATCCTGCGTCCAGGTCGCTGGGCGCGCGACTTCGTCGACGACCTCGCCGTCGCCTCGCCCGCTCGCCTGGCGATCGGCTCCTTCGTTGCTGTGGTGGCGGTCTTCGCGATTCTGCTGATGCTGCCGGCGAGCATGCACGAGCCCGGCTCTGTTCCTCAGACCGAGCACATCGCCAATGCCGTGTTCGTGGCTGTGTCAGCTGTCTGCGTGACCGGGCTGACCCCGGTCGTCACCCAGGACTACTGGTCGGATTTCGGGATCTCGGTCATCACCGCCGGAATCCAGGTCGGCGGCCTGGGCATCCTCACCCTCGCCTCGGTGCTGGGCATGGCGGTCTCCCGGAGGTTGGGAGTGAGGCAGCGCCTCATCGCCCAGCAGGCCACCTCGGCGCTCAATCTGGGCCAGGTCGGCACCCTGCTCAAGACCGTCGTCATCACCATCGTCACCGCCGAGGCGATCCTGGCAGTGCTGTTCTTTCCGCGGTTCCTCATGCGCGGGGCCGACATCGGCGACGCCCTCTGGTATTCCGTGTTCTACTCGATCTCGTCATTCAACAATGCAGGCTTCACGATCCACCCGGGAGGCGGTGCCCACTTCGCCTCCGACCCGTGGATCCTCTCCCTGATCATGATCGGCGTCTTCGTCGGTTCACTCGGCTTCCCGGTCGTGCTCATGGTGGCCATCAATTGGAACCATCCGAAGAAATGGGATCTGCACACGAAGCTGACCCTGATGACGACGACCGCCGTCCTGGCCATCGGGCTCCTCTTCCTCCTCATCTTCGAATCGGCGAACCCGGACACTCTGGGTGACAAGAACGCCGGCCACACGTTCGTCGAGATCCTGTTCATGGCGATCATGCCGCGCTCGGGCGGGTTCTCGACCATGGAGATCGCGGACATGAGCCAGTCCTCACACCTGCTCATGGACCTCATGATGTTCATCGGCGGCGGATCGTCATCGACGGCCGGGGGCATCAAGGTCACTACCGTGGCCGTGCTGGTCCTCGCCGCATATACGGAGGCTCGCGGCCTGCAGGACGTGCATGTCTTCGGTCGGCGCCTGACCTCGTCGACGATCAAGCTTGCGATCTCCGTTCTGCTCACGGGTGCCATCATCGTCTTCATCGGCACTCTGACGATGCTCCAGATCAGCGCCGAACCGCTGGACAAGGTGCTGTTCGAGGTGATCTCCGCATTCGGCACCGTGGGCTTGAGCTCCGGGGTCTCGGCCACCGTCAATGAGTCGGGACTGTACTGTCTGTCGGTGATCATGCTCATCGGTCGCCTCGGTACGATTACACTGGCGGCAGCCCTGTCGATGCGCGACACTGCACGCCTGTACCGCTATCCCGAAGAAAGGCCGGTCGTTGGCTAACGAACACACCTCTATCCTGGTCATCGGACTCGGACGCTTCGGATCATCGACCGCTGCCACACTGGCCAAACTGGGCCGTGAGGTCATGGCGATCGAGCACAGTGCCGAGCTGGTCAAGGACTGGAGCGGAAAACTCACCCACGTCGTCGAGGCCGATGCCACGAACATCGACGCCCTGCGACAGGTGGGTGCCGGTGACTTCTCCACGGCCGTGGTCGGGATCGGCACCTCGATCGAGGACAGTGTGCTCACGACGGCCAACCTCGTGGATCTGGGCGTGGGTCAGGTGTGGGCCAAAGCCATCTCCCCCTCACACGGCAAGATCCTCCACCGCATCGGCGCCCACCACGTGCTCTACCCCGAGTCGGATGCCGGCAGGCGTGTGGCGCATCTGGTGAGCTCGCGGATGATGGAGTACATCGAGTTCGACGAGGGTCACTTCGCGGTGGTGAAGATGCGGCCTCCGCGGGAGATCCAGGGCTTCACACTCAGCGAGTCCGGTGTGCGCGACAAGTACGGTGTCACGATCGTGGGCATCAAGAGCCCCAGCCGCGACTTCACCTATGCCGAACCCACCACCCGTGTGGGCAAGCAGGACCTCCTCATCGTCGCGGGCCACGTGGAGCTGCTGGGCCGCTTCGCCGGCCGACCGTAGGGTTCGGTCGCTGTGGCTCTGGGACGCTGGGGCGCTGGGGCGCTG
>JAKDSA010000108.1 GCA_030457025.1 Brevibacterium sp.
GCTGCAGGCGCAGAAACTGCCGCCGCAGATTCCGTGAACTGCGCCCTCGTCGCCGGGTCAGTCGGACCCTATGGGGCCGCTCTCGGCGATGGCGCCGAGTACACCGGCGACTATCACCTCAGCGACAGAGACTTCGCTGACTTCCATCGTCCCCGCATCGAAGCCTTGGTCAGCGCCGGTGCCGATCTGCTGGCCATCGAGACTCAGCCTTCGCTGCCGGAAATCAGAGTCCTCGCCGACCTTGCCGAGGAATTCGCCATCCCAGCCTGGCTGAGCGTGACCGTCTCAGACGGCAGGCATCTGTCCGACGGATCGCTCTTGGTCGAACTCGCCGAGGCTCTCGCGGGTTCACCGATGATCGCCGCGATCGGCGTCAACTGCGTTCGCCCTTCACTGATCGAAGAGGCCCTGGCAACCTTGGCGCAGCACTCCGACCTGCCATTGATCGCCTATCCCAATTCGGGCGAGCGCTACGACGCGACAGCGATGGAATGGCAGGACGGGCCACACTTCGATGCGACCCCGCAGACCATCGCCGCCTGGGCGGATGCCGGTGCTCGCATCCTCGGCGGCTGCTGCCGGACGACGCCCGACGACATCGCCCGACTCGCCGAAGCGGTGACAGCGAAACCGACGACTGGACTCAGCCGAGCATCTTCCCCGGATTGAGGATCCCCAGCGGATCGAGCGCGTCCTTGATCCGCGTGTGCATGAGCCTCGCACCGTCATCGAGTTCATGCCCGAGCCACTCACGCTTGAGGAAGCCGACACCATGCTCACCCGTGATCGTGCCGCCGAGGTCGAGCCCCAACTGCATGATCTCCGCGAAGGCCTCCTGCGCCTGCACCACCTGGGCTTCGTCACCCGCGTCGAAGATCACGGAAGGGTGCATGTTCCCGTCACCGGCATGCCCGGCCGTGGCGATCTCGACACCGAATTCAGCAGCGATGACGCGCAGCTTCTCGAAGAACTCTCCCAGAGCCGATCGCGGAATGCAGACGTCGTCGACGAGCTCCCCGCCGCCGCGCTCATTGGCGTATTTCTCCATCGCCGGGGCCACGGCGCGACGAGCCGCGACGAGCAGCTCACTGTCGGCCGGGTCATCGGAGACGAAGACCTCGGTGCCGCCGTTGGCTTCGGCAACTCCTTGGAAGGCCTCAAGCTCCTCAACCGCTCCGCCACCCGTGGCGTTCGACTGCACGAGCAGCAGTGCACCGACGTCGTCGGGCAGACCGAAGTCGCCGTAGGCGTTGATCATCGCCACGCTGGGGCCGTCGATGAGTTCGAGCAGGGACGGGGCTGCACCCGATCCCATGTATTCGGTGACCGTGCGACCGGCGGACGTCGTGTCGGGGAAGATCCCGACGGCGGTGATCGGCGGGGGCAGTGCTGGTTTGAGGGCCAGTGTCACCTCGACGATGGTGCCCAATGTGCCCTCGGATCCGACGAGGAGGGCCGCCAGGTCGAGGCCGGCGACGCCCTTGGCCGTCGCTCGGCCCAGCTGCGTCACGGTGCCGTCGGCCAGGACAACGGTCATGGCCCGCACGTAGTCCTTGGTCACGCCGTACTTCACACAGCACATGCCGCCCGCGTTCGTGGCGACATTGCCGCCGATCGTCGAGATCGCGACTGAGCCGGGATCGGGAGGGTAGGACAGTCCGTGTTCGGCCAGCGCCGTCTTCAGGTCCTGGTTGATGACTCCGGGTTGGACCCGGCACGTCTGATTGACCGGGTCGATGGCCACGATCTCGTCCATCGCGGTGACATTGAGCAGCAGGCAGCCGTCGATCGCATTCGCAGCGCCGGACAGCCCGGTCCGCGCACCCTGAGTGACCACGGGAATTCTGTGTTCGGCCGCGACGACCATCACTGCCACGACATCGTCGACCGATCGTGCCCTGACCAGGGCGAGCGCTTGTCCGGCGGGACAGAACAGGGCCTTGTCGAAAGCGTAGCTGGCGATGACGTCCCGGTCCGTGACGAGGGCTCCGGGACTCAGGCGTTCGGCCAGGTCCTCGAGCCCGGCGAGCCTGGAGTCATCAAGCATGGTGCCCTCACTCATGCGTTCCCGGACTCCGTAAACGCCTTGGCCACGTCCCGTACCCGATCGAGGGCTTCATCGGCGCCGATGCTGATCCGCACTCCCCCGCTGAGGCGTCGGATGGCCACGGCCTGAGCAGCACAGGCTTCTTCGAAGGCAGCAGCATCGTCAGCATCGAGGCTGACCCACACATAGTTTCCCTGCGAATCGGAGACGGTCAGCCCCGCATCGCGCAGGTCCTGTTCAAACTGGTCACGGGTGGCCGCGACCCCCTTGGCTCGGACGAGAACCTCATCATTGCGAGACAGCGATTCCACGGCCGCGACCTGGGCCGCCGAGGTGACGCTGAAGGGTGCGATGACCTGGCGCAGCGCGCTCGCGATCGTCGGATCGGCGACGCCGAAGCCCACGCGCAGACCGGCCAGGCCGTGCGCCTTGGAGAAGGTGCGCGCCAACACCAGATTCGGGAACGTCCGGTAGGCGGCCATCCCATCGACCACCTCGGCGTCGGTGGCGAACTCGAAGTACGCCTCGTCGAGGACGACGATGACCTCGTCCGGGACCTCGGCCATGAAACCGTCGAGCTCGGACGTCGAGATCGAAGGGCCCGTCGGATTGTTCGGCGAGCACAGCAGGACGAGGCGGGTCGTGTCATCGATGGCGGCGACCAATCCCGGGAAGTCGTGACGGCCGTCGTCGAGCAACGGCACAGGACGCTTCTGCGCACCGCGCGCCGAGGCGAGGATCGGGTACATCTCGAACGAGGGCCACGGGTAGACGACCGATGTTCCGGCCTCGAGGGTGACGTTCGTCAGCGCAGACAGGATCTCCGAGGCACCGGCACCGGGAACGATCTCGGAGGCATCGACGTCGAGGTGGGCCGCGAGATCGGTGACCAGCTTCGTCGACTTCGGGTCGGGGTAGTTCGCGGGCACCTGCCCGGCGTCTGCAATCGCGTCGACGACAGCTGGCAGCGGTGCCAGGTGGTTCTCGTTCGAGGACAGCTTGTACGGTTTCAGACCCGGCGCGGTGGTCGGGGGCTTGCCCGGCACGTAGGGCGGGAATTCGGCCAGGGCATCACGAAGAAGGAAGCGATTCGACATATGACCATATTTGCACAACCTGTGGCCGACGACACAAGGTGTCCACAGGTTAAACGTCCGAATGGTCGGAAAATGCGTCTCACTGCGGACGATCATCCGCTGTGAGGTTCCTCGCACGAGACTCCTGTGCCCGGGGGCGGGTTACTGGTTCGCCTGAGGCGAAGAGTAGTCTGAGAGTCGAATACATGTAGTCAGTGACGAGGAATGAGAGTCGAAATGGTCTCAACGCAGGAAAAGGCTGACGTCGTCTTGATCGGCGGCGGCATCATGAGCGCCACTCTGGGTGCCATGCTGACCGAACTTCAGCCCGAATGGGACATCCGGGTCTACGAGAAGCTCGACTATGTCGCCGAAGAGAGCTCCGACCCCTGGAACAACGCCGGCACCGGCCACGCCGCCCTGTGCGAACTCAACTACACTCCCGAGGACAAGAACGGCCACATCGATCTCGCTAAGGCCACGCAGATCAACGAGCAGTTCCATCACTCTCGTCAGTACTGGTCGCACCTCGTCGACAACGGCGTCCTGCCGGACCCGAAGTCCTTCATCAACCAGATCCCTCACATCAGCTACGGCCGTGGTGAGAAGGGACGCGACTACATCAAGAACCGTCACGAACAGATGGTGCGCAACCCGCTGTTCTCCGAGATGGAGTACACCGACGACCCCGACACCCAGGCCGAGTGGCTGCCGCTGATGTTCGAAGGCCGCGGCCCCGGTCAGGTCAACGGCATCTCGCGGACGAAGATCGGCACAGACGTCAACTTCGGATCGCTGTCGCGCCAACTGCTCAGCCACGTCGGCGACAAGGGTGCCACCATCCGCACCAGCCATCAGGTCACCGACCTCGAACGCTCCTCCGACGGCTGGGTCGTCACCGTCAAGGACCTGCTCTCCCACGAGTCCCACAAGGTCAACGCGAAGTTCGTCTTCGTCGGTGCCGGCGGCGGTGCTCTCCCGCTGCTGCAGAAGTCGGGCATCCCCGAAGGCCGCGGCTACGGCGGATTCCCCGTCTCCGGCATCTTCCTGCGGACCTCGAACCCCGATCTCGTCGCCCGCCACCAGGCAAAGGTCTACGGCCAGGCTTCCTTCGGCGCCCCAGCGATGTCAGTGCCTCACCTCGACACCCGCGTCGTCGACGGCAAGGACTACCTGCTGTTCGGACCCTACGCCGGCTTCTCGCCGAAGTTCCTCAAGGGCGGCAACTTCACCGACCTGCCGTTCTCGGTGCGCGGGAACAACCTGCCCACGATGCTCAACGTGGCCAAGGACAACACCGATCTCGTCACCTACCTCGTCTCCGAGCTGGCTGCGTCGAAGAAGGCCCGCTTCGAGTCGATGCACGAGTTCATTCCGAACATCGACCCTGGCGACTGGGAGTTCATCCAGGCCGGACAGCGCGTGCAGGTGATGAAGAAGACTCCGAAGAAGGGCGGGGTGCTCAGCTTCGGCACCGAACTCATCTCCTCTGCCGACGGTTCGATCGCTGCTCTCCTCGGTGCTTCCCCCGGCGCCTCGACCACCGTGTCGATCATGTTCAACCTGCTCAAAACCTGCTTCCCCCGCCAGTACAGCACCTGGGAGCCGGCACTCAAGGACATGGTGCCCTCGCTGGATCGCAGCCTCGCCGAGGACGAGACACTGCTCAAGGAGCTCTCCGAGTACACGGCTCGCACCCTGCAGCTGATCTGATCGGCTGACACGCCGCGGCTGAGTCAGCCGCTGAGATCAATCGCTGACGAACAACCGCTCGGCGAAAGTGTGTAGGCACGTCATTTGTGCGCTACGCTCACACTTTCGCCGAGCGGTTACTGCATTCACTCGCGGGGAACGCGGCCGCACGACTGGCGGCTGGCGGCTGGCGGCTGCTAGAGCTCGACCTGGCGGTTGACGTCTTTGTAGAGCAGGTAGCGGAAGCGGCCCGGGCCACCGGCGTAGCAGGCCTGGGGGCAGAAGGCGCGCATCGAGATGAAGTCACCCTCCTGCACCTCGACCCAGTCGCCGTTGAGGCGGTAGACGGCCTTACCCTCGAGGACGTAGAGGCCGTGCTCCATCTCGTGGGTCTCGGCGAAGGGAATCACGGCCCCGGGCTCGAAGGTCACGATGTTCACGTGCATGTCGTAGGACAGGTTGTCGGGATCCAAGGGACGTGTCGTCCGCCACCGGTTGTCGGTACCCGGCATCGAAGCGGGCTCGACGTCGGACTCCTGGCCGAACTTCGCTTCCGGACTCAGCCCTTCCACGGGCTGATAGCGCTTGCGGATCCAATGGAAACGTGCCGCCTCGGTGCCGGTGGACTTCACGCTCCACGTCGAACCGGCGGGCACGAACCCGTAGCCGCCCGGGGTCAGCGTGTGCGCCTGGCCCTCGTGAGTGATCTCGAGCTGGCCGGCCATGAGGAAGATGAATCCTTCGACCTCGGCCTGCGGCTCGGGCTTCTCAGAACCGCCGCCCGGGGCGACCTCGAGGATGGTCTGCGAGAACGTCACCGCTCCCCCGGCCACCGGCTTGCTCAGCACCCACGACCTGGTCCCCGTCCATTCGGGCAGGTTCGAGGTCACGATGTCACGCATGACTCCGCGCGGGATGACCGTGTAGGCCTCGGTGACGATCGCACGGTCGGTGAGCAGATCCGTCTGCGGCGGATGCCCGCCGGTGGGTGCGAAGTAGGTGTAGGGGTCGGTCGTCGTCATGGGTGTGGTGTCTCCTTCGAATCAGTGGTGCGGCGCCGAGGCTGTCGGCAGTTCACTCGGTCGCGCCGGTGCGGGCGATGCGGTTGAGGGTCTCGATCGACATCTTCGTCCGGTCGGTCACGAATGCCTCCGTGTGGGCGCCGCAGGACAGTCCGCGGCCCAGGTAGCGAGCCAGCGCCCGGGCAGTCGCCGGCTCGTCGAGGACGCCGGAGTCCTCCTGGAAGACGTAGTTGCGCAGCCTGGTCGCCGCCCGTTCAGCGCCTTCGCGGTAGAACCGGAAGGTCGCGAGGAAACGGGTGGGCAGCTGGTGAGGGTGCATGTCCCACCCCTGGTAGATGCCGCGCTTGAGGTGCCTGCGCACCAGGCCGGCGTGCAGGCTCCACGCGCGGTGGATCTCCTCACGTTCGCCCAGGGGCATGATGTTCGTCGAGCCGTCGGAGAGGTGGACGCCGGTGCCGGCGACCGCGAGCATCATCTGGTTCTTCGCGAAGTCGGCCACCGGGTGATCCATCGCCTGGTAGGCGGCTGCGATGCCCATCGAGGCGGAGTAGTCGTAGGTGCCGTAGTGCAGCGAGGTGATGCGCCCGGCTCCTGCGTCGAGGGCCGGAGCCAGCGGCACCCGACCATCGGCGCCGAGGATGAGCTGGGGAGTCTCGACCTGCACTTCGAAGGTGATCGCCCCCTCGGCGAGGCCGTGCTCGGCCTCGAGCGCACGGCAGGCGATGACCATGGCCCGGACCTGATCGACGGTGCTCACCTTCGGCAGCGTGAGGACTAGCTGCTGCGGCAAGGACCCGTGGGCGGCGATCACCTCGGCGAGGAACAGATCCAGGGTGCGCAGACCGCGGGCCCGGGTCTCGGCCTCCATGCATTTGAAGCGAATGCCGAAGAACGCCGGCGCACCTGCCTCATCCAGTCCCGCGATCGCGTTGCGTGCTGCCTCGCGGACGCAGCCGTCCTCCGTCTCGTCGCCGGGACTGCCGAACCCGTCTTCGAAGTCCACGCGCAGGTCCTCGATCGGTTCGGTCTCGAGCTTCGTGGTGACCGCCTCGGCGAGCATCTCCGCTTCCCGGGCGACCTGGTGCAGATTCGGCATCGCCTGGCTGTCGGGGGCGAGCGTCTCCTTGCGGGAGGCGACGATGACGCGTTCGGCCAGGTGGACCATCCCGCCGTTGGCGTCGACGCACTCGAGCGCCTGCTCACCCCAGTCGCGGGGCAGGGACGGGGTCGAGAGGTGCCCGGGGACGTAGACGGTGTGCACGGGCTGTCGGACATCACGATCGCCGGGATACCGCGTGTTCAGCAGCTCATCCGTGTCTGCGAGTAGTGAGTCGATGTCGGCCAACGTTGATTGATCCAATTTCACATTCTCTTTCGTTCCATGATTGCGCGGGAGGGCTGGTCTCCCAACATTGTCTCTCATAAAGCACCGACCGGCCTCCTGTTTCAGGAGACCGGTCGAGGTTCAGGAGGAGACAGCCGCAACCGCCTCCGCCACCTTCTTCGCCACTTCGGGATCGAAGACCGATGGCACCACGTAGCCCGGATGGAGTTCGTCCTCCGGGATGCACGAGGCGATGGCATCGGCGGCTGCGACCATGATGTTCTCATCGATATCGGTCGCCTCGGCGTCGAGGAGGCCGCGGAAGATGCCCGGGAATGCCAGCACATTGTTGATCTGGTTCGGGTAGTCGCTGCGACCGGTGGCGACGACGGCCGCGTACTTGAGCGCCTCGGCGGGATCGACCTCCGGGTCGGGATTGGCCATCGCGAAGACGAGAGCGTCCGTGTTCATCGCCTGGATGTCGCTGCCGTCGAGCACGTTCGGGGCCGAGACGCCGATGAACACGTCCGAGCCGACGACGGCCTCCTTGAGCGTGCCGTCGAAGCCTTCGGGGTTGGTGTTGGCCTGCAGCCACACCTTGTGCTCGGTGTCGACGTTCGACTTGGGCCCGATCGCGCCGTCACGGCCACAGGCGATGATGTTCTTCGCCCCCGCAACCTGGAGGAGCCGGATGATGGCGTTGCCGGCAGCGCCGACGCCGGAGACGACGATGCGCTGATCTTCGAGTCTGCGACCCACGACCTTGAGCGCGTTCTTCAGCGCCGCCAGGGTGACGATGCCGGTGCCGTGCTGATCGTCATGGAAGACCGGGATGTCGAGTTCCTCGCGGAGTCGGGCCTCGATCTCGAAGCACCGCGGTGCGGAGATGTCCTCGAGATTGATGCCGCCGTAGGCCGGGGCGATGGCCTTGCAGATCGAGATGATCTCCTCGGTGTCCTTCGTATCGAGGGCCACCGGCCAGGCGTCGACGCCGGCGAACTGCTTGAACAGAACGGCCTTGCCCTCCATCACGGGCATCGCGGCTTCGGGGCCGATATCGCCGAGGCCGAGGACAGCGGTGCCGTCGGTGACGACCGCGACCGTGTTGCGCTTGATCGTCAGACGACGGGCGTCGGCCTTGTTCTCTGCGATGGCCGTGCACACTCGGGCCACGCCCGGCGTGTAGGCGCGGGAGAGGTCGTCACGGTTGCGCAGAGGCACCTTGGGCGCAGATTCGAGTTTGCCGCCGAGGTGGAGCAGGAAGGTCCGGTCGGAGACCTTGTGGACCTCGACGCCGTCGAGTTCGCCCAGTGCTGCGGAGACTTCGTCGGCATGGGCCACGTCGCGCGTATCGGCACTGACGTCGATCATCACCGTGTGCGGGGTGGATTCGACGACGTCGAGCGCGGTGATCGCGGCACCGGTCGCCGCGGCGGCAGCCACGAGGTCGGACGTCGACGTCCGACCCACCGCGGTCTCCACTCGAAGAGTGATTGAATATCCGGGGCTTGGAACAGCCATGGGAGTTATCCTCTCTGATCAGTCTTTTCCGTAGTATGGATATTATCTTCTGTATAGTGGAATATCTAGCCAGAATGGTCGTGAACGGAAACTTTCTTCCATTTCGAGACTAGACTGAGGGGCAGTTTCGCGCAGCGCTCCCCTGTTCAGCGATCTGCGCTTTCAGCCGGCGGCACTCAGCGTCGAGCTTGTCCGGCATGTACATGAACACGAATCCGATGGACGAGGAAGAGGAACTGGGATGACCAGCAATGATGAGAAGGCCCCCGCGATCCGCCAGACGAAGGGCGGCGTCCAGTCCGTCGAGCGCGCCTTCGGGCTCCTCGAGTGCATCGCGAACTCCTCGGGCTCGGCAACGCTGAGCCACATCGCCGCCGAGGTGAGCCTGCCGCTGCCGACCATCCACCGTCTGCTCAACACTCTGGTCAACCTCGGCGTGGTGCGCCAGCTGCCCAACCGCGGCTATGCGCTCGGGCCGGGATTGATCCGCCTGGGCAACCTCGCCGGGGCCCAGCTGGGCGCGATCGCCCGCCCCTACCTGCGCACGCTCGTGGACGAACTCGGCGAGTCCGCCAACGTCGCGACCATCGACGGTGACATGGTCGTCTACGTCGATCAGGTCTCCTCACAGCGGCAGATGCGCATGTTCACCGAGGTGGGCAGGCGGACCCATATGCACGACACGGGAGTGGGCAAGGCGATCCTCGCGGGCCTCGACCCCGAGCAGGTCCGCCACATCGTAACGACTGCAGGAATGCCGACACCGACCGAGTACAGCATCGGCACCG
>JAKDSA010000027.1 GCA_030457025.1 Brevibacterium sp.
GTGTCGACAATGCGAAATCAAGACGGCCCAGTGTGAACCATCACACTAAACGCAGGCGGTATCGCTCCATCACCTCGACGGACGCAGCGCGAGCTTGGCCACGAGCATCCGCCTGTGATCGTCTTTCGTCCGGAACGTTTGTGCCTGTTCTCGAAACATCTTCCGCCCGGTGTCGATCCGACATAGTCTTGTTCGGCGTAGTGCATGAGAGGGTCTCGACCGAGACCCTCCGAAGAATTGCTGACTAAGGAGTCATCATGAAATTCATGCTCATCATGCGCGCAATCGACCAAGCTGCCGTTGATGCCTTTGAAAACACCGACTTCGACAAGATCATCGCCGACATGGGTGCCTTCAACGAATCGATGGTCAATGCGGGAGTCATGGCCGACGGTGCCGGACTCTCGGATGCCACCGAGGGCGCAGTCGTCGACTTCAGCGAAGACGACCCGGTCGTCACCGATGGCCCCTACGGCGAGCTGCGAGAGCTGTTCAACGGATTCTGGATAGTCGAGGTCTCGTCCAAGGAGGAGGCCATCGAATGGGCCAAACGCGCTCCGCTGGGTGCCGGATCCCAGATCGAGGTCCGACGCATCACCGGACCGGAGGACTTCCCTCAGGACAACGAGTGGATCCAGAAGGAACAGGAATGGATCGCCGAGGGCAAATCGGCCGGACAATGATCCCACGTCCTGCGACCGGAACACCTCACCGGCCGCAGGACGGCGAGGAGGTTCATCGCATCGTCGACGCGACGTGGCGGATCGAGGCTGCGAAGATCATCGCAGTCCTGAGCCGCTACGTCGGCGATTTCGGTCTCGCCGAAGATTTGGCGCAGGAGGCCCTGACCGACGCCCTGTCGCAGTGGCCGAACTCCGGCGTCCCCACCAACCCGGCAGCGTGGCTGACCACCGTCGCCAAACGTCGGGCCATCGACATCTGGCGACGCCGGGACCGCCTCGACGATCGGATGGCCATGACTGCTGGTGACCTTGAGGCCCGCCAGGACGATGCCGCGGATGCCCTCCCCTGGGACCCGGATTCCATCGACGACGACGTTCTCCGCCTCGTCTTCATCTCCTGCCACCCGGCACTCCGGCGCCAGGCACAGCTCGCTCTCACCCTGAGGGTCGTGGGTGGGCTCTCGAGCGAACAGATCGCACGAGCATTCTTGATCCCGGTCTCGACCGTGCAGCAGCGTATCGTGCGCGCGAAGAAGACCCTGTCAGATGCCCGGGTCCCCTTCGAACTGCCCCCGGCGAATGAGCGCCCACACCGCCTCAAAGGGGTTCTCGGGGTCCTTTATCTCATGTTCTCGGAAGGTCATGTGGCGACCTCCGGCACCGACTGGATGCGACCTGAGCTGGCCATGGATGCCCTTCGTCTGGCCCGAGTCACCGCAGGCTTGCTGCCTCAGGAACCGGAAGCCCAAGGCCTTGTCTCACTCATGGCGCTGACTGCCGCGAGATTCCCCGCACGGCTGGGGCCCGACGGCGAGCCGATTCTGCTGGCCGATCAGGATCGAACGCTCTGGGATCGTTCCCTCATCCGCATGGGCCATCGGTCTCTGAGAGTCGCTCTGAACCTCCGCGAGGCTCGTGGTTCCTATACTCTGCAGGCAATGATCGCCGCCTGCCATGTAGAGGCCTCGAGTGTCGCGGCCACTGATTGGCTGCGGATTGCCGAACTCTATGGAGATCTCAATCGCGTGGCACCCTCTCCGGTCACCGAACTCAACCGAGCAATAGCGATTGCAGAGGCGAAGGGACCGGCCGACGGTCTCGCACTGGTCGACGAGCTCGCCTCCACCGGGGCACTCAGCAATTTTCACCTCGTGCCCAGCGTCCGGGGCGAACTCCTGTCACGACTCGGGCGTCAGCAGGAGGCTCGTGCTGAATTCGAGCAGGCGGCGTCCCTGGCCACGAACGAACGCGAACGCGAGGTCCTCCTGGCCAAGGCTCGCACCCAGCACGAGGATGAGGTCACCGCCGACGACGCTCGTTTTGTGCCTTGAGGATCCACTCGTCTAGACTGTTCGTTGGCTCCCCGTGCGGCGTCATCTTGTGAACTCCCCCAGGGCCGGAAGGCAGCAAGGGTAAGCGAGCTCTGGCGGGTGCACGGGGAGTCCTTTGTTTCTCAAGGTCACAATTCCACAACTCCCCCTCCCTTATGTCAGTCCAGGTCAGAGCCCGACCGAACCGCGAGAAACGGGCATTTCCAGATGATTTGGCACCCTGCTTTAATACTTTCGTGATTTGGCATCACTACCATGGTCTGCAGCTCTCATCCCTTTGCTCGAACGAGGATCCCTGCTTTGTCACCCAAGAAGATTCATGGCGCGGTTGCTGCCATATCGGCACTCGCGCTGCTCACGGCCTGCACCCCCTCGGGTTCTGATCCCGATGCCAGCCGCAATGATGCGAAGTCCGCCGAGGCCGCAGCCGACCCCGTGTTCCGGATCGGCACCGTCTCCGAAGCCGAGGCAGCCAAGCCCTCCGCGAAGACGTCGTCGCCGACAGCCTCCGCTGCCACCGAACCAGCCGAGCCGACCAGCACCAAGACGCCGGCCCCCGAACAGAGCGGTGAAGTCGTCGATTCCGGTTCGACGACCACGGTCGAACCGGGTGAGCGCATCAGTCTCAGCGTCGAGAATGCGACGCTCAGCGATATCTCGATCACCGATTCCGATCACCCCCGCATCGAACCCGGCCCAGGCGTCTTCTTCGACACCGCCGGAACCGAATTGAAGGCAGCCGACCAGGGCAAGAAGTCTGCTGAGCCGACGGACGACACCACCGAAGACGCGCAGGCAGGCTCCTCGACGCCGAGCGAAGGTGCTTCGAGCGACAAGACCGCTACCGCAGCGAAGAAGGACTCCGTCGAGGACAAGCATTCGGTCATGGCTCCCGACGACGCTGCGGCCTGGATCTCGGCCTACGACCTCGTCGCCGACAGCACCTACGAACTCTCGGCCACAGCCACCTCGGCGGATGGGGAGGAACACGACTTCACCTCGACGGTCAACGTGTCGGCCGGCGACGCATCGCCCATGTCCGTGCGCACGACACTCGCCGATGACCAGACCGTGGGCGTCGGCGCTCCGATCATCCTCAACTTCGGCTCCACCGTGGCCAAGCAGTACCGCGACGACGTCGAGCATCGCCTCTCGGTCAAGGTCACGGACAACAACGGGAAGAAGCGCAAGGTCGAGGGCTCCTGGGCGTGGCTGCCCGACGACCCGCAGTCGCGCCTGCACTTCCGCCCCAAGGAATTCTGGCCCGCGCACTCGAAGGTCTCCGTCGACGCTCCTCTGAAGAACGTCCCCACCACCGATGACGCTGTTGGCCAGAACGACCTCACGCTCGATTTCGATATCGGACGGAAGCAGATCGTCAAGGCCGACGTCAAGTCTCACCGCATGGTCGTGACCCGCAACGGCAAAGAGGTTATGAACTTCCCCGCCTCGTTGGGTGCCGCGAAGTCTCCTTCCTACAACGGAACCCACGTGGTCATGTCGAAGGCAGCGGACTACACGATGACCTCCGAGCAGTGGGACTACGAAACCGACGTGCGCTGGGCCGTGCGCATCCACAACAACGGAGAGTTCATCCATGCCGCACCCTGGTCGACCGGGGTGCAAGGATCAGCGAACGTCTCCCACGGCTGCATCAACCTATCCACCGCGCGTGCCAAGCAGTACTACGACTCGGCGATCTTCGGTGACCCTGTCGAGGTCACCGGCTCGAAGGTCAGCCTGTCCACCTCTGCCAGCGACATCTCCGACTGGGTCTACGACTGGGACGAGTGGAAGAAGCTGAGCGCACTCGACTGATCGCGTCCAATGCGCTCACCGACCGCTGCTACTTGACGTTCTCGGCGGCCTTGTCGATCATCGGAACGTAGCGCTCCAACGCCCAGGGGACGGTGAGCGGGTTGATGATCGATGATGCGGTGACGAACGGCTTGTCCTCAGGTGCAACGACCGCGCCGGCCTTGATCGCAGGGATATTCGCGTACACGCCCTGCGACGTGATCTCCTTCTTGCTCTTCTCATCGGAGTAGAACGTGAAGATGAGGTCGGAGTTGTCCAGCTTGTCGGCGTTCTCGAGTCCGATGAGGGCCGAGTCAGTACCCGGCGCATCATAATTCTTCTTGAGCTTGTCGATCACGGGATCGGGAGTCAGGCCCAGTGCTGAGACCATCGCCACCCGCTGCTCGTTGGGGTAGAAGACGCCAAGAGTGCCCGGGCCGGAGTTGTAGATATAGGAGAACGTGAGCCCCTCATATTCGGGTCGCTTCGCTTCGTTCAGCTGCGCCTTGATGTCGTCGACGAGACCTTCGGACTCCTTCTCGTGCCCCAGGGCCTTGCCGATGGTCGTGATTTGCTCGTCCCACTCGATGGTCCACGGCTGTTCGGGGTAGGCGACCGTGGGAGCGATGGCATCGAGCTGCTTGTACTGGTCGGCGGTGACGCCGGACCAGGGCGCGAGGATGACGTCGGGCTCGAGCTCGGCGACGGCTTCGACATCGAGCTCCGTATCTCCCTGGAACTGCTCGGGCAGCTGATCACCCTTCTCCCTCACAGCCTCGTAGATCCACGGCATATAACCGGTATCATCGCTTCCCCAGGCGTATTCCTCCATGCCGACAGGGGTCTTCCCCAACGCGATGGCGGTCTCGGTCGAGCCCTGTCCGAGCGTGACAACGCGTTTGGGTTCGGTCTCGATGACGGCCTTTCCCAACGCATGTTCGATCGTGACGGTCTGGAAGTCGCCCGAGGCCGACTTCTCAGACTCCGCCGAGTCCTGACTGCAGGCGCTCGCGCTGAAGGCGAGTGTGACGATGGTGCCTATGGCCATGGCCCGGCGAGAGAGGTGAGCTGACATTCCTGCCCTTTCGACTGCTGGAGGTCGTGGTCGACTCGATCGTGAACGAGACCTCGACGTGAACATAGGACAGCCTAACTTAACCTTGAGGTGTCAGTGCAACTCGACCTGGTCCGCTGTGGTTCGGTGATGTCCGCGGCGATCCGTCTGCTCAGAGCAGAAACCCTCGTCACCGTGGCTGATCGTTCCTAGGATCGCATCATGGACCCACTGCGAGTCATGGATGGATATGTCGATGACAGCCCGCCGCTGCTGTGGCGCGAGACGCTGCGTCTGCAGCGGGTGGTCGTTGGGCGCGATCTCGTCGGCGGCGACGATGAGGTCAGGGATTGCCCCACGTGCGCCCTCGGCCTGGGTCTGCCGCAGCACCGCCCGAGCGGTCAACGACATTCGGAATCATGCACTGGCTCATGGCGCCCCGATTCCGCCGCGCAGATCGGCCGGTGAGTCGGCGATGCGATGCAGAACCGAGTCCCGAACGTTGCGCAGGTCCCCGACTGCACCTTGATGTCGGCAGCGACTCCCCCGATGCCCGACGATCCCCGGTGGAGGAGGATGCGGGCGTGGGGCAGGGCGAGCCGACTTCCGGGCGTGCCCATCATGAGCACGAACTGCCCCGCCGAGGCTGCCCATCCGAACGCCACCGTGACCACACCGTTGGGCAGAGTCTCGATCATGTCGGCGATCGCGTGCATCATCGGCACCGACCCACCGGGTGAGTTGACCCAGAGGTGGATGTCGCTGTGCGGGTCCTCGGCGGCGAGGAGGACGAGGCGCGAGATGATCTCCATGCCGTTCTCGTCACGCAGCTCCCCGTTGAAGACCACCGAACGGTAGGCGCAGACCATTCTCTGGGATTCGGGGACGGGGCGTGGTGTCGTCCTCGTCGCCCCACCTCGGCGGTGTCTGGGTCGTCGTCAGTGTGTTCACGCCACCACTGTGGCGCTCGATTCGCCCGACCGGACGGTGTTTCCGCTCGGGGCGGGAGGGTGCCGCTCTGAGCGGACAGGACCTTCGGCAATGAGCTCAGCGGGCAGGGAACGGCAAGGTCCGCGTGGTAGCATCGACGGCGAATCCCAATTGGAAGGTCGACCGGAATGCCGCTGAATCTGTGGATGACAGTTCAGTTCATCGTGGTGCTCCTGAGCGCCGATGTCGATTCGGTCATTCCGCAGTCACCCACCCATCTGATCGTCCTCGTACTACTGGGTGCGGCACTTCTGTCGCCGATAGCACCCTGGGCGGCATCCGCCCTGGTCAGGGTTCTGTCTCTTGCTCCCCACGGCCCCTGGATGCGACGTGAGCGGACCGAGGTCCGCGATTTCCGCATGCCCGAGGAACCCGGCACTCCGGGTACCGCGCAACCCAGAGCACCCTCACTCGTCGTTCGCTCCTTCGCCTGAACGACGACTCCATCTCCGTGCCCTGAAGCACGGTCCCTGACGTCACTCCTGCCTGCTCCTTCAGCGAGCCTGCCCGTGGTGTTGCCATGAGTCGTTGTCGACGTTGAATGCCCATGACGACATCACCACTGTTGCCGATCACTGCACGGCCGAGTTGCCTGCATCGGCAGCGCCCAGGAGGGCCCTCACCATGAACATCTATGAATTTCCACCGCTCGAACTGCTCGTCAACGCCGCCTATGGGGTCGTCACCTGGCTCTCGGCCCTACTCGAACCGCTGGCGAGTACCGCCGGTGCCGCATTGGCGATCGTGGTGCTGACGATCGCCGTCCGCACCGTCCTCATCCCAGTCGGTCTGTCCCAGGTCAGAGCCGGAATCACACGCAAACGACTCGCCCCGAAGATCAACGAGCTGCAGACCCGGCACAAGAAGAATCCCGAGCTCATGCAGCAGAAGATCATGGAGCTCTACAAGGAGGAGAAGGCCTCCCCGATGGCCGGTTGCCTTCCCGTCCTCGCACAGATGCCGGTGCTCATGGCCGTCTACGGAATCTTCATCCAGTCCACGATCGGCGGACAAGCGAATGAGCTCCTCAACCACTCCCTGCTGGACGTCCCCCTCAGCGCCGGCTTCGTCGGACTTCTGGGGTCCGGCGGCCTGACGCCGGTCTCGAGTGCGGTCTTCGCGGCCATCGTCGTGGTCATCGCCGTCGTCTCTGCCCTGTCGCGGCACCTGTTGACGCCAGATATGCCGCAGACGCCCCCTGCCCAGGGAACCGGTGCTGACAAACCCGCGGGGCCCGACCTGTCGGGGGTGACCCGGGCGCTCAGCTTCATGCCGTTCATGACCGCTGTGATCGCGCTGTTCGTGCCGCTGGCGGCCACGCTCTACCTCATGACGACGACAGCCTGGACCCTGGGAGAGCGTCTCGTGCTCAACCGGGTCCTCAAGGTTCAGGAGAAGGCCGAGGAACCCCTGGAACGACAGGCCTCTGCCGCCTGAGAAATGCTGTCTGAGGGGTGAGCGTTCAGGGTCATGGCCTAACATCGCCGTCATGAACGCACGAACAGCCGGAAGCGAGCACCGAAGAATCGCGCGTGGGCTGGTGGACGAGCACGGTCGCACATTTGCGGCCGAGGCGTCGATCACTCTGCGGGACAAGCCCGCTCCCCTGTGGCAGCTGCTTGTCCTCAGCCTGCTTCTGTCGACGCGCATCAGCTCGGATACTGCGCTCAGCACCGCCCGGGAGCTCTTCTCCACGGGGTGGAGAACACCGCAGCGTCTGCGCGAGAGCACCTGGCAGGAGCGGGTCGATGCTCTGGGCCGCGGCGGATATCGCCGCTACGACGAGAGCACAGCCACCCGCCTCGACGATGCCGCTGCATTGGTCATCGAACGGTGGAAGGGTGACCTTCGGCGTCTGCGCGACGAGGCCGACGGTGACGCTGCTCGAATCTCGACGCTGCTGCAGGAGTTCACCGGAATCGGTCCCACCGGGGCCAGCATCTTCCTGCGTGAAGCGCAGCAGGTGTGGCCCGAGGTCCGACCGTTCACCGACACGCTCGTCCACAAGGGAGCCGAGAGTGTCGGCCTGCCCGAAGACACGGACGGACTGGCCGAACTGGTCGCCGGAAACGAGTTCGCGAATCTGGCCGGGGCACTCGTGAGAGTGGCTCAGAACCCTGGCCTTCTCGACGGGTGACTCAGGTTCCTCGACGTCTGACCCCGGTCACACGGGCGAAGGACAGAAGAAGGCCCGGGCCGGAGGAATCAGCCTCCGGCCCGGGCCTGTTCAGCGTCAGCGACTGACTTACGCTGACACGGGGACCTCGGGAGATGCCACGATCACACGCAGCTGCCCGTCTTCGACCGTCGCCCTGACGGTTCCGCCCTCGGACACGGCCTCGTTGACGAGGAGGTCCGAGATGCGGTCGTCGAGCTCACGCTGGATCACGCGCCGCAGCGGACGGGCACCGAATTCGGGCTCGTACCCGTCATCGGAGAGCAATTCCACGGCGTCCTCGGACACACTCAGACCGATGTCCTGGCGTGCCAGACGCTGCACCGACTGCTCCAGCTGGAGACGGACGATCACACGCAGCTGCTCACGGTCGAGCCGCGAGAACATGACAGTCTCATCGATCCTGTTGAGGAACTCGGGACGCATGACCTCCTTGAGCTTGCCCATCACCTTCGCGCTCAGATCCTTCTCGGTGACCTTCGCATCGGTGGAGCTGAAGCCCAACGGGGTGCTGCCGGCCATGAACTCGGATCCCAGGTTGCTCGTCATGATGATGACGGTGTTCCGGAAGTCCACGGTCCGCCCCTGTCCGTCGGTCAGGCGACCGTCGTCGAGGACCTGGAGCAGCAGGTTGAATGCGTCGGGGTGCGCCTTCTCGACCTCGTCGAGCAGGATCACCGAGTACGGGCGCCGCCGCACCTGTTCGGTGAGCTGGCCGGCCTCCTCGTACCCGACGTAACCGGGAGGTGAACCCACCAGACGCGACACGGTGTGACGCTCACCGAATTCGCTCATGTCGAACCGGATCATCGCCGACTCATCGTCGAACAGGGTCGCCGCCAGAGACTTGGCCAGCTCCGTCTTACCCACGCCTGTGGGGCCGAGGAAGAGGAAGCTGCCGATGGGACGATTCGGATCCCCCATTCCCATCTGCGACCGGCGGACGGCCTTCGACACTGCGCTCACCGCATCGTCCTGGCCGATGACACGGCCGTGCAGGACCTCTTCGAGCCTGGCCAGCTTGGCCTTCTGTCCCTGAGTCATGCTCGCCGCCGGGATTCCGGTGGCCCGGGACACGACCTGTGCGATCTGGTCGGCGTCGACGACTCTGGTCTTGGCATCGTCTGCAGCCTGTGCCGCAGTTTCGTCCGGGTTCTCGGCCGCCCGCACCTTCTCGCCCAGATCCATGATCTCGTCGCGAAGATGACCGGCGCGTTCGTAGTTCTCCTCGCCGATGGCGCTGCTCTTCTCGGTTTCGAGTCGCTCGATCTCTCTCCGCAGAGCTTGGGCATCGACCTTGGGCCCACGACGCAGAGACAGACGGGCGCCCGCCTGGTCGATGAGGTCGATCGCCTTGTCCGGCAGGAACCTGTCGTTGATGTAGCGATCGGAGAGCTCCACCGAGGCGCGGATCGCCTCAGGCGTGTAGGTCACGTTGTGGTGTTCGGCGTAGCGGCCCTTGAGTCCGTCGAGGATTGCCACAGCATCCTCGATGTCCGGTTCGCCGATGCGCACCGGCTGGAACCGGCGCTCGAGGGCTGAATCCTTCTCGATCGTGCGATATTCCTTGTGTGTGGTCGCACCCAGCAGGTGGAGGTCTCCCCGAGCCAGCCTGGGTTTGAGGATGTTTCCGGCGTCCATCGAGTTGGATTCGCCGTTGCCGCCCGCCCCGACGAGGGTATGGAGCTCATCGATGAAGACGATCAGCTCGCCGTCCTCGGCGACCTCGTCGAGTGCACCGGTCAGGCGCTCCTCGAAGTCACCCCGGTAGCGTGTGCCCGCGAGCATTCCAGGCAGGTCGAGCGCGATGACTCGTTTGCCCGACAGCTGCGCCGGGATGTCGCCGGTGTGGATGGCCTGAGCCAATCCTTCGGCGATCGCGGTCTTGCCGACACCTGCCTCGCCGAGGAGCACCGGGTTGTTCTTGGTTCGGCGGGCCAGGATCTCGATCGTCTCCGCGATCTCCTCAGCACGTCCGATCACCGGGTCGAGTTCGCCGTCGGCTGCCAACGCCGTGAGATCCGTGCCGTATCTCTCGAGCATCGTCTCTTCCGACTGGCCTGCTCCGGGGCCGCCCTGTGGATCGCCGGCTTCAGCGGCTTCCGCTCCGGCCTGCAGCCGCTCCTGTGTCACGCCCGCTTGAGCGAGGATGCGGCCAGCAGGCATCTCATGGTTGAGCACGAAGGCGAAGAACAGGTGCTCCGGGTCGACGTACGTCGAGCCGAACGCCCGGGCCACCTGGTAGGCGTCGAGGAGCGCACGCTGGCCGGAGCCGGTCAGCGTCAGTGCGCCTTCGGGCTTCGTGTTCGACGAGGCGGGCAGGCGCTCTTCGACGGCATGGGCCACCTGTTCCGGATCTGCGCCCGCTTGGCGGATCGCTGAGACACCGGGCTCGGTTTCTGCCATGGTGCGAAGGATGTGGAGGGCGTCGACCTCCGCCTGACCGTGCTCTCTGGCATAGTCGGCGGCGTTGTCGATGACCTCGTGACTGCGCTTGCTCAGCAGCTTGTTGATATCGACGCTGCGCCCCTGGCGGGCGCCTTGCTGTCCCTGCAGGAAGCGGGCGAGGAACTCGTCGAACGAGTCTCCGCCGGAGCCCGAGGGTCCGAAGAATGTGGCCAATCTGACCTCCTGTTGAAAGTTGAGCGTGTATGACTCAATCAACGACGAAGGCGGTGGTCTTATTCCCGAGAGTCTTCTCGACTTCCCGACTACCCCTTCGAGGGCCAGCCGTTGGGCTCACACCCCTGCAGCCCTTTGGTCTGCTGCTGCATGAGCGGGGCCGTCTTGCCTGGACCCGGGCACGTTTCGTGGCCGTGGCCCAGAGCGTGACCGACCTCATGATTGATCAGGTACTGGCGGTACTGGGTGATGTCGTCGAACTCCTCGGTGGCAGAGACCCAGCGCTTCGCGTTGAGAATGACATTATTGCCGTTGCGGCAGGAGAGCCGGCCCATCGTGCGCAGCGGCAGGCACATCTCATCCACGGTGTCGGGACTGGCGATGCTGATCATCGTGCCCTCGCCCTCGTCGACCATCTCGATCGACACATCGTCGATGTCCTGCCAGCCGCGCTCGTCCTGGAGGGTTGTGATGATGAAGGCGGCGGCCTCGTCGACGTCGATCGGGAGATTGTCCTCGACACGCAGTGCGACCGTGAAGGTCTCTCCTTCGTCCCGGTTCGGGCCGGTCTCCTCCTTCGGGCGGTCCCACTCGCCGCTGCCGCTCATATCGATGTCATCTTCGCTGACACCGGCGGCACCGGCCGACTCCGCGTCGGCCTCAGCAGACTCGCGTGGCGAGGCGCTCTCCGTCGATGCGCTCGATGCGCTCGATGCGCTCGGTGTCGAGGTGCCTCCTCCCCCGGCTGCGACGGTCTCGCTCGAGGAGGGCGCCGGTCGTGTCTCCTGCCCCGATTCGGGCGCGCAGGCGCTGAGCCCGATGAGCAGTGACGCAGCAACCGCCGCCGAGGCGGTGGGCAGTCGACGTGATGAGCGCAGGGTGCGCGATGCAGGGCGGGGAGATCTCGACACCCTCCCGAGTCTAGCCTTTCAGCGCCGTTCCTCCGGTGGCTGTCGAGCTCAGAACTGTGCTGTCGATCTTCAGAACTCGAGGACACCGCCGGGACCGCGCAGGCGCGCGTGCAAGCGGTGTTCGCTGCCGTCGACGACCTGAGTGTCTGCGGCACCGAGCACATCGAGGGCACGGCGGGTCGCCTCGGCGTCGGGGGATTCGATGGAGAACTCTTCCAGCTCCACCGACGGCAGGGCCGCCTCGGCGGGGTGGGTTGCCTCTCCCCAATCGATGAGGAAGGGCTGCGCACCCTTGTCCGGCAGCGGAGACCGCGAGGTCAGACGCCATTCGAGCAGCGTGCCGTCGGCGGTTTCGCGTGACATGTCGCGGACCTCACCGAAGTCGACGCCCTCGGTGTTGGCACCGGCGACCTTCGCGAGGAAGGCATGCGGGTGGATCGCCCAGGTCTGCAGAGTCAGACCCTGCGCCAGGTGGGCATCCAGCGGCAGGGTGCCGTCGGCGGGAGCCTTCTGCTGCGCGTCGGGGCCCAGGATCTCGAGGTAGGTGCGGGCGCCCGCAGGCCAGCCGGCCGGGGCGAGGCCGACAAGATAGTTCGCTGTCCCTCGGCCCGGGTGCTGTCCACCGGAGACAGCCCGGACGCCGGTGAGGCGTTCGAATTCGGCGACTCCGGCTTCGAGCTCGGGCACCGTGATGATGAGGTGGTCAAGATTGGCGGGAATCGTACTCAGATCGTCCATGATCCACCAGGACCTTTCAGTGTGGCGTGCAGGGTTTCTGTGACTCCTGCCTCAACCTCGATGGTAGCCCCCAAGGATCGCAGAACTCTGGATGTTGTGTCCACATCCGGGCTCGTGGCCCAGAACCGCTCGAGTTCGATGCTCGGCATCGTCTGTCGCGCGGGGTGCGGGGAGTCCTTCCAATCGATGAGGAACGGTTGGATTCCGCCCAGAGCCAGCGGGGTCCGCCGCGTCAGCCTCCACTCGAGGAGCCTTCCGTCCGGGGTTCGGCGAGTCATGTCATACACCTCACCGAGGTCGACGTGCGGCTCGCTCGATCGCGCGGCCGCGGTGACGAGCCTGTCGAAGTCGACCGGGTGGGTCGCCCACCGCTGCACGGTGGCTTGGGTGATTCCGGCCAGACGCGTCGCCGCCAGCTGTGGGTCCTGCTCGGGATCGGGCCCGAGGATCTCCAGATAGATGTCGCGGTCACGGTCGCCGCGCCCGTCATCCGCCGCGAGCCCGAGCAGGGCGTTGGCAGTGCCCAGGCCCGGGTGGGCTCCGCCGGGAATAGCTTCCACCCCGAGGAGTTTGTGACATTGCTCAACACTTTCAGCGAGATGAGGCACGGCAATGACGAGGTGGTCGAAATCTGGAGGCAACAACATGCCTCAATGTTAAGCGATCGGATTGACTGTCAGTGTACCGATGCGCTTAACTCAAGGCATGCAGACACAACCGGGGGCGCGCATGCTGTGGCGCCGGATCCACATCGACCTCAAGAGGATCACCAGCTCCAATTGTTGAGCTATCCCATCAAACGGTTGAGCAACTGATCCACCCTGACATCGGTTTCATCTGCACAAAGGACCACATTCCATGACGGACCTCCGTCCCTCCACTTCGGCGAGCCCCAGGCGAACCTATGGCCGACGCAGTTTCCTCAGCCTCGGGATCGGACTGGGCACCATCATCACACTCAGCGCGTGCACGCCCTCAGACACCGAGCCGCTGCCCGAGGGCGGCGACCCGGTCCAGGGTGGGGTGCTCACGTACTTCGAACCTCAGACGTGGACGCTGCTCTACCCGCCCTCGGTCGGGTTCTATCCCAACGGCGGCATCATGAACAACATCTCCGCTCGTCTGCTGTGGCAGGACCCGGAGACCCTCGAACTCCACCCCTGGCTGGCCACCGAACTGCCCGAGATCAACGAGAACGCCACACAGTACACGTTCACGATCCGTGACGGCGTGACCTACTCCGACGGCTCTGGGCTGACGACGGAGAACGTGGCGGCGAACTTCGATCTCTTCGGGCGAGGCGACGAGGCTCGCACCCTTCCGGTCTCCGAGCAGATCTCGAACTATGAGCGCAGCGAGGTCCTCGACGAGAACCGAGTCCGCTTCCACTTCAGCGCCCCCTCTCCCGGCTTCGCGCAGGCGACGTCGACGATGAATGCAGGCCTCCTCGCCGATTCGACACTGGCGTTGGACGCCGAGGGCTTCGGTCCCGGCGGTGCCACCGGGATCCACACCTGCGGTCCCTTCCACATCACCGAGGAGACGATCGGGACGAAGCTGTCGGTGCGCGTCCGCGAGGACTACGACTGGGCCCCACCGCATCTGAAGCATCAGGGCCGGGCTCACCTCGACGGCATCGACTACCTGGCCAACAACGAGTACTCGGTGCGCATCGGCGCCGTGCTCTCCGGGCAGGCCGATGGCGTCCGCGACGTCGAAGCCCCCGATGAGTCGCGGGTGAGCGAGCAGGGTCTGCGCCTCTATGCCAAGGCCACGAACGGCATCAACAACAGCATCAACTTCCGCTTCCGGCACGAAATGCTGGCCGACCTCAGGATCAGGCAGGCCATCATCGCCGCCGTCGACCGGCAGGAGATCGTCGACAAGCTCTTCACCCCCAACTACCCGCTGGCCACCGGCCTGCTGGCCAAGGGCGCCATGGGCTACAAGGACCAGTCCGGGTCCTGGGTCCACGATCCCGAGGAAGCCAACCGACTCCTCGACGAGGCGGGCTGGTCCGAGCGCAACTCCGCCGGGTTCCGCACCAAGGACGGTCAGGTCCTGGCGCTGAGCGTCAACATCGCCTTGCCGCAGCCGCGGTCGAACGAGGTCCAGACGCTCATCCAACAGCAGCTGCGTCACGTCGGCGTTCGCCTGTCCATCAACCCCGGAGACCAGTCCAAGCAGACGCTGGACGCCCTCGATCTCGAGACGATCCAGATCTACCATTCGATGGTCGCCCGCGCCGACTTCGACAATCTGCGCTCGAACTACTCCTCGGTCAACCGCGATGTCTTCCTCAACGGCAAGGACCGCGACGACGCCGCCGATGACAGCATCGACCCCGAGATCGACCGACTGCTGGACGAACTCGCCTCGGAACCGGTCACCGCTAAGCGACAGACGGCCGCCGAGAAGGTCCAGGACTACCTCGTCGCCAACGCCTATGTGCTGCCGTTCTTCGAAGAGCCCCAGGTCTTCGCCTTCCGCCGCCGCGTGAACGGGTTCGCGACCGAACCGGTGGGCCGTCCCGACTTCTACAGCACATGGTTGGCAGGTGGACAATGATCCTCGACATCCGCTACCTCTTCCTCCGCCTCGGCCAGGCGGTCCTCGTTCTGCTCCTGGCCTTCACCGCGGCCTTCATCCTGCTCAGCCTCATCCCCGGCGACGGGGTCACCGCCCGGTTCGCCGACCCCGCACTGGGACTCTCTGCCGAGCAGATCGCTGCGATCCGCGCCGAGACCGGGGCCGACGAATCCTGGATCAGCCGCTACTTCCTCAGCCTCGGCGGGTTCCTCACCGGCGATTTCGGCTTCTCCGTCCAGACGGGCTCGGCGGTGTCGACGATCATCGCCGCTGCCCTGCCCTCGACTGCGGTGCTCGCCCTGTCCGGTTTCCTCTCCGCCCTGGTCCTGGCCGTTCTCATCGCGGTGCTGGCAACCTACGGACCTTATCGCTGGCTGCGCAAGCTCCTCGATTCGATGCCCAGCCTCTTCATCTCGATTCCAGTGTTCTGGTTGGGGATCCTGCTCATCCAGTTCTTCTCCTTCCAACTCGGATTCGTCTCCGTGGTCTCCCCCGGCCCCGCCGAGGCGCTCGTCCTCCCCACGCTGACCGTGGCAGTGCCGCTCTCGGCTCCCATCGCGCAGGTCCTCATCCGCTCCATCACCGATGTCAGGGCCTCCGGATTCGTCAAGGTCACCTCGGCGAAGGGGGCGAGCGAACTGTGGATCCTCGTCCACACTGTCGCCCGCAATGCCGTCCTGCCCGGGCTGACGATCATCGGCCTGGTCTTCGGCGAACTCGTCGCCGGTGCGGTGGTCACCGAGACCGTGTTCGGGCGCAACGGAATCGGCCAGATCACCGCCCAAGCCGTGACCCACCGCGACAACCCGATCCTCCTGGCCGTCGTCGTCATTGCGACCCTGGCCTACGTGATCATCAACCTCATCGTCGACCTCCTCTACCCCGTCATCGACGTGCGCCTGCGCACTGCGCCCGGGACCGCCTCGGCGGGCAAGAAGCAAGCCGATGAACACACCCGCCGGGCCCTGTCGACAACCGCTGCCAGCGTCGGGGTCGACCTCGACTGGGACGAGTCACACGAGAGCCCGGGAGCACCTGAGACGCCGGGAGCGTCCACGATGAAAGGCCGCGACTCATGAGCCTCACCTTCACCCGCACACCGGGCACCGGCACTTCGCGCGCGGCGTCGAGACGACGCAGCCGCACCCGCGCGAGCATCGGACCCGCCACCGTCGTCTCGGCCCTGGTCCTGCTCATCGCCGTGCTGTGGGCGCTCTTCCCAGGACTGTTCACCCACCATGACCCGAACGACGGTGGGACAACTCCGGCCCTGCTGGCACCGAGCCTCGACCACTGGTTCGGCACCGACCAGACCGGCCGAGATGCTTTCACCCGGGTCGTCTACGGTGCATCCCAGTCCCTGCTCGCCGCTCTGGTGGCTGTCGGCGTCGGACTGATCGTGGGAACCGCCATCGGGCTCATCGCCGGCACCCGACGCGGCTGGGTCGACGATGTGCTCATGCGCTTGGTCGACGTGCTGCTCTCGATCCCGGCGATCCTGCTCAGCCTCTCGATCGTCATCGTCTTGGGATTCGGCACCATCAATGCGGCCATCGCCGTCGGGGTCACGGCCATCGCCCAATTCGCGCGACTGTCACGGTCAGAGGCGGTGCGGATCAACACCAGCGATTTCGTGGCCGCGGCCTATGGTTCGGGCGGCACCTTCTTCTCCATCCTGTTCCGCCACATCCTGCCCAACTCGATCTCGCCCGTACTGTCCCTGGCCGTGCTGCAGATCGGGTCGGCGATCCTCCAGATCTCAACCCTGGGCTTCCTGGGCTACGGCACTCCCCCGCCGACTCCCGAATGGGGCCTCATCATCGCCGAAGGCCGCAACTTCGTGGCCACCGCCTGGTGGCTGACCGTCTTCCCCGGCTTCGTCATCATGGCCATCGTCCTGTCCACCCACCAGATCGGCAACACCCTGCGAAAGGCGACATCATGACCGAGACCGCGCCCCTGCTGTCCGTCGAGGACCTGACCGTCGCCTACTCCCGCCGAGGTGACTTCGCCGTCCCCGCCGTCGACGACGTGTCCTTCGCCGTTCGTGCCGGGTCGATGACCGCCGTCGTCGGCGAGTCCGGGTCCGGCAAGTCGACGACTGCGAACGCGGTCATCGGCCTCCTCCCTGAATCCGCGCAGATCACGGGTGGGCACATCCACTTGGGCTCGGTCGATCTGGGTTTGTTGGGAGCCGGCGCCTGGCATGGGATCCGCGGCAGTCAGATCGGCTATGTCCCGCAGGATCCGGGCAGCTCGCTCAACCCTCTGCAGACCATCGGGAATTCCGTCGCCGAGGCACTGCGGATCCACCGACGCGCCGACCGCAGGTCCGCCCGCGCCCAAGTCCTCGATCTGCTGGCCAAGGTCGGCATCGACCGACCCGAGATGCGCGCCGACCAGTTCCCGCACGAACTCTCCGGCGGCATGCGTCAGCGGGTGCTCATCGCCTCGGCCATCGCGCTGCGCCCGCGGCTGCTCATCGCCGATGAGCCGACCTCGGCACTCGACGTGACCGTGCAGAAGCAGGTCCTCGACCTCCTCGATGGACTGCGGGACGAGACCGGGATGGGCGTCCTCTTCATCACCCACGACCTCGCCGTCGCCGGTGAGCGCGCAGATGAGGTCGTCGTCATGCAGTCCGGACGCGTCGTCGAGGCCGGACCGGCAGAACTGGTCTTCTCCCACCCCGCGACCGACTACACCTCCCGGCTGCTCGCCGATGCCCCGGCGCTGAAGACGAAGGCACGCCACACGGCTCCCACCGCAAAGGCGGGCGACGGGCCTGGTGCCGAGGCCGGCACCGCCTTCGTCTCCGGCGAGGCGCTGACCCAGATCTACGCCCGCAACGATGATCAGGTCATCGGAATCGAGGACGTGTCGCTGCACGTCGAACGCGGAACCACTCACGGCATCGTCGGCGAATCCGGGTCCGGCAAGACGACGACGGGCAAGGCCCTGGCAGGATTCCTCACACCCCAGTCCGGTCGGATACGCGTCGGCGATTTCGACACAGCTGTCTCTGCGCGCGGCCGTGCGGTGCCGGCGCGCGGCCATGCGGCTCGGGCCCGCCTGCGGGACTTCCGGCGGACGGTCCAGCTCGTGCACCAGAACCCGTACTCGGCGCTGGACCCGAAGCATTCGATTCGCCAGATCCTGACCGAACCCCTGCGCAACTTCCGCATCGGAGCCCGGAGCACGCGACCTGGGCTCGTCGCCGAGGCCCTGGAGCGGGTGGCTCTGCCGACGGACTTCGGCGACAGGCGGCCGGCCGAACTCTCGGGCGGCCAGCTGCAGCGTGTGGCGATCGCCAGGGCGCTCGTCGCCGGCCCGGAACTCGTCGTCTTCGACGAGGCGGTCTCCGCGCTCGACGTCACCGTGCAGGCTCAGATACTGACCCTCCTCGATGACCTGCAGGTGGAGCTGGGACTGACATATGTCTTCATCTCCCACGATCTCGCGGTCGTGCGACAGATCGCTGATACTGTGTCGGTGATGTCGCAGGGACGCCTGGTGGAGAACGGGCCGACGGAGGACCTCTTCTCTCGTCCGCAGACCCACTACACACACACCCTCCTCGACGCGATCCCCCGCCCCGTGATGCTCCATGGCGACGGGGACAACGCCTCCGAGAATCCGACATTGCTCGCAGCAGCAGAAAGATGAGACGAACACGATGACGAACAGTTCCACAGGCCCCCGGATCGGATTCTTCACCCGCCTGCTCGAGGACGCACCGGCCGAGAAGCGCTACCGATTCGCCCTCGAGCAGATCCAGGCGGCCGAGACCTGCGGCTTCGACTCCGCCTGGGTCGCCCAGCACCATTTCTCCGCGGCCGAGGGCGGGCTGCCCTCCCCGCTCGTGTTCCTGTCCCATGCGGCGGCCCGGACTTCGCGGATCCGGTTGGGCACGGCGATCATCACCCTGCCTATGGAGAACGGCGTACGCGCAGCCGAAGACGCAGCGGTCACCGATGTGCTCTCCGGCCGACGTTTGGAGATCGGCCTCGGTTCGGGCGGAAACCCGACGTCGTTCCCGGCCTTCGGCACCAGCTTCGATGAACGCCGTGAGATGTTTGCAGACAACCTCGCAGCGCTGAAGACCCTGCTGGCCGGCCAGTCACTGGACACCGGGCACGCACTGTACCCTGAAGCGACTCACCTCTCCGAACGTCTCTGGCAGGCTACCTTCTCCTCCGGTGGCGCCTCAGCCGCCGGTGCCGCGGGAGATGGGCTCATGCTCTCGCGCACCCAGCCTCGCCCACAGAACAGCCCCGGAGCCTCCCTCGACGAGGTGCAGCTGCCCGTCATCGACGCCTACCTCTCGAAGCTTCCGAACGGAGTCGCTCCCCGCATCCTCGCCTCCCGCACAGCCGTCGTCGCCGACGCCGCATCGTTGCCCGAACTCCGTGCGCTGACGGAACCGGCGCTGCGGTCCGAGGCCGATCGCCTCGTCGGCTATGACATCTCAGGGCTGAGCTTCGACGAGCTGCTCATCGCCACCGACACATTCCTCGGCACCCCCGAACAGGTCAGCGAACGCCTCTCGGCCGACCGTGTGCTTTCGAAGGCCACAGACGTCAGCTTCCAGGTCCATTCGGTACCCGCGACGAACGAGACCACCCTGCGGTCGATCGAGCTCCTCGCCACCGAGGTGGCACCGGCCCTCGGCCTGACGCTGACCATGGAACAGGCGGCCTGACATGACTGACATCATCAACACGCTCGCGGGAATCGCCGCGCAGGACCCCCTCGATGGACTGCGCAATCACCGCGCACAGGCCAAGGACAACGCTCAGCTCAGCTTCGAGGCTCTCCTGGAACCTGAAGAGACCGGAGAGTTCTCCCACCGGGACCGCTACGCCGTCGCCGCATTCGCCGCCGGGCTGCTGGGCGCGCCCGCCGCCGAGGAGTTCTACCGTGACCTCCTCCGTGACGAGGACGAAGTCGCCTCCTGGGCGATCGCCGAACTCCTCGACGAAGCTCTGCTCGAACTCGGCTCCAGCTCGGACGTCCGCGGGCCCTACGGAACTTTCGAATCCGCTGCGCTGGCGCCCGAGAACGTTCCCGGGCCATGGTTGACTGTAGGGGAGAAGACGGGAGAAGTACTTGGGCCGCTGCTGGTTGCCGGACTCGAATTCACCCACCTGCTGGTCCTGCATCCGCGAGATTCGCGTCCCGAGCACATGGCGCTGCTGTTCGACGCGGGCTGGGACGAAGACTCGATCGTCACGCTCGCCCAGCTCGTGTCGTTCCTCAACTTCCAAATCCGCATCAGCACCGGCCTGACCGCGCTGGTCCATGCACCGGCAGCGGCTGGAGCCCCGGTGAGCCACCACGTGCCTTCCGAGGATGACGGCGGGATCACCTCGGCGAGGGACTCCTCTGCCTCGTCGAAAGGCAGCCAGGCCCTGGCTCGGGTGGGCGAGCGCGTGCGCACCTACCCCGAACTCGAGCGACCGGAGCTCTTCCAGCAGTCCGGGCTGGGGTGGGTGCCCTGGATTGCCCCCGTCGCCGAGGCAGAACTCAGCGATGCCCAACGCGAAGCCCTGATCGAGGCGGGACGGGCGAATAACCCCTACTTCCGGCTGCTGGCCAGGGACCCCGCCGCACTGCGCGCGAGGACGCTGACCGATCTCGATATCTTCTTCAATACCACCGATGGGCTCGGCCGGGCCGAACGCGAACTCGCAGCGACCGTGGCCTCACGGCTCAACGGGTGCCTATTCTGCGCCTCGATCCACTCGGACCGGGCCGCGGAGGAGTCGGGGCGCCGGGACCTCGTGCAGGCGCTGCTCGACACGGGCATCGAAGCGCCGTCGAGCCTCGGCGATCCTGTCTGGGATGCCGTCGTCGACGCCTCAGCCGCACTCACACTCACCCCGCAGGCGTTCGGCTCGGCGCACGTGAACGCACTGCGCGAGGCGGGCCTTGCCGATGGGGACATCATCGACGTCCTGGGTTGCGCCGCGTTCTTCAATTGGGCCAACCGCCTCATGCTTTCCCTCGGCGAACCGGAGGTGCTCGCTCGCCGCTAGCGACCAGCGGCCAGCAACCAGCGAAAAACGGGAGTCATGTCGAGTTGCGGGTGTGCACACTCGTTTCTCGGCGCGAGTCCCGTTTCTCGCGTTCTGTCGCGGCTCATTGTCTGCGACTTGCTCTCACCACGACGTCGTCGATGGTGATTGTGCGGCCTCCAGGTCCGACCATCGTTCGCTGCGACTCCTCAGCGGTGACGATGGTCCAGACTGCTGGATCGAGGCGGTTCGTGATGGAGTCGGCCGTGGCTGAGGCCTCTGCCGGTGGGTGAGAGTGGCCATGTCCGCTTTCGCCGGCGCTGCTGTGGCTGGTGGAATCGCCGCGGCGGTGGTGAAGGTGGCCGACGATGAGCAGCGTTCCGCCGGGTGCCACCCAGGATGCGATGCGGTCGTAGAAAGCCGACTGCGCCATAGCTGGGTGGGCGTAGTGGGTCGTGACCAGGTCGTACTTCGTTTCCGGTTCCCACACGGAGAGGTCCGCCCGGACCCATTCGATTCGGCCACCGACCCCGGCAGCGTCGGCTCGGCCCTCTGCATACTCCAACGCCGTGTCTGCCACGTCTGCACCGGTGACGGTCCAGCCGTTGCCTGCCAACCAGATCGCTTCCGCCCCGGCGCCGCAGCCGGCATCGAGCGCTGTTCCGGGCTCGATGCCCGAGATCTCACGGACCAGATGGGGATTTGCGTCGCCTGAGCTCATCATCGGGGCACGTTCGCCGTCCCAGGCCTGGTCCCAGTAGCTCTTATCGAATGAGTGAGTCATCAGCTGGCCCTCCCTGCCAGGTCGCCGGTCAGGTCTGACACTGCCTGGTCGAGGTCTTTGAAGATGAGGTCGGTGTTGATGTGCTGGGCGGCAAGGGCGCCGGCGGCGGCCGCTCCGCTGACCTGAGCTCCGATGTCGGCGGCATTGCCGGCAGCCCACACACCGGGGACGGAGGTCTGTCCGAAGGATTCGGTGTCGATGAATGCTCCTGCCGGATGGGCTGTGGGCTCGAGTCCGATGCCCGCGAACAGTTCAGCACGGGCGACCATCGGTGTGGCAACGACTGCCGCATCCACGGCCACGACCTGCCCATCGTCCAAACGCACACCCGCGAGTGTGTCGTCGATGATCTCGAGGCTGTCGATGCCGCCTTCGACGACCGGAATGTCGAGTGCCTGCAGCTTGGTCCGCTCCTCCTCGGTGAGCTGGTGGTCTCCGGCGAAGAGCGTCACCTGAGAACTCCACTGTCGGAACAGGAATGCCTTGTGCACCGCCATCGGGGTGGTGACGAGAACTCCGATGCGACTGTCCCGGACTTCCCACCCATGGCAGTACGGGCAATGGAGCACCCCATGCCCCCACTGCTCGCGGACGCCCGGGATCTCGGGCAGCTCGTCGACCAGACCGGTCGCAATGAGCAGGCGCCGGCCCCGAATCATGTTCCCGCTGCGCAGAGTGAACGTGAATCCATCGTCAGCACCGCTGACGTCGACGACCTCATCGTCGATGAGTTCCCCGCCGTAGCCTCGTACTTCTTCTCGTCCTCGCGCCAGCAGTGCTCCGGGACTGATGCCTTCGAGCCCCAGGAGCCCGTGCACCCCGTCTGCGGGTGCATTGCGCGGCTCGCCAGCATCGACGACCGTCACGCTCCGGCGTGCGCGAGTCAAGGTCAATGCCGCGCTGAGCCCGGCTGCACCGGCTCCGATGATCACGACGTCGCGAATCGCGTTCTTGCCTGCCACGCCCATGTTTCCTGCCACGCCCATGTTTCCTGCCATGCTCATGTTCTCCCAACGAATCAAGGATCGCCGCTGTGGCGCTCCGATACTTCGATAGTGACAACCACATCGCAGCATTGCAAACCATTTTTCCAAATGGCAAACTATTGGACATGGACGAACTCATGGACCGCACATTGGATGCTGTCGGACCACGGCTGAAGCAGCTGCGACAGCGCCGCGACATCACTCTCACCGATCTTTCCGAAGAGACTGGCATCTCGATCAGCACACTGTCCCGACTCGAAGCCGGACATCGGCGCCCCAGTCTCGAGCAGCTGCTGCCGCTGGCCCGGGCGTTCGGGACTACGCTCGACGAACTCGTCGACGCGCCCCCGACCGGGGATCCGCGCGTCAATCTGCGCCCGATCCCGACTCGCGACGGTCGGACTATCCTGCCCCTGACCCGACGGGCTGGGGGAATCCAGGCCTACAAGTTCGTCCTTCCTGCCGGGAGCGACGATGAGGAGCCCGAGTTGCGCTCGCATGAGGGCTATGACTGGGCCTTCGTCCTCAACGGCAGGCTCCGACTCATCCTCGGCGAGCACGACCTCATCCTCGAACCGGGTGAAGCCGCTGAATTCGACACCCGCACACCGCACTGGTTCGGCGCCACGAGCTCAGGGCCGGTCGAATTCCTCAGCCTCGTCGGGAAACAGGGCGAACGCGCCCATGTCCGGGCGGCTCCGAAACGCCACCTCGCCGCGGAGTAGAGGCTCCGTTCTCGCCCCCACCGAAACGAAGGTTCTGGCCTCAGCCGACGTCCATCAGCGTGGAGCGGATGATGAAGCGTTTGCCCGTCGGCGATTCGACGCTGAAGCCACCCCCTCGTCCGGGGACCACATCGATGGTCAGATGTGTGTGCTTCCAGTACTCGAACTGCTCGACCGACATCCAGAAGTCGAGACCGGCCTTCTCACTGTCGTCGATGGGCAGTTCGAAGTGGCCGAGCAGAACGTCAGCATCAGAGGTGAGGAAGTCCCCCTCGGGGAAGCACATCGGCGAGGAACCATCGCAGCAGCCTCCGGACTGGTGGAACATCAGCTGTCCGTGTTTGGCGATCAGCGCTTCCAGGAGGTCGACGGTGGCCTGCGTCATCGCCACCCGCGATTTCTCCTCACCGCCGATGGTCGGCGATGATTCTAGGGTTGCTGTCTGTGTTGATTCACTCATCAGAAAAATCCTTGTGCGTTCTCCGAATAGCTGACCAGCAGGTTCTTCGTCTGCTGGTAGTGATCGAGCATCATCTTGTGGTTCTCTCGACCGATACCGGATGACTTGTACCCACCAAACGCGGCGTGCGCCGGATAGGCATGGAAATTGTTGACCCAGACGCGGCCGGCCTGGATATCACGTCCCGCCCGGTAGGCAATGTTGCCGGTGCGCGCCCACACGCCTGCGCCCAATCCGTAGAGGGTGTCGTTGGCGGTTGTGATCGCGTCGTCGTAGTCACTGAACGAGGTCAGTGCGACGACAGGGCCGAAGATCTCCTCCTGGAAGATGCGCATGTTGTTCGTGCCCTTGAAGATCGTCGGCTGCACGTAGAAGCCACCGGCCAAGTCTCCTTCGAGTTCGGCCTTGTCACCGCCGATCAGCACCTCGGCGCCTTCGTCCTTTCCGATCTGCAGGTAGGACATGATCTTCTCGTACTGATCGTTCGAGGCCTGGGCTCCGACCTGAGTCTCCGTATCGAGCGGGTTGCCCTGTTTGATCGCGCGGACGCGTTCGACACCAGCGGCCACGAAGTCCTCGAAAATCGATTCCTGGACGAGCGCACGGGACGGGCAGGTGCAGACCTCGCCCTGGTTGAGGGCGAACATCGCGAAGCCTTCGAGCGCCTTGTCCCGGTAGCTGTCGTCTTGGGCCATGACGTCGTCGAAGAAGATGTTCGGGGACTTGCCGCCCAGTTCCAGGGTCACCGGGATGATGTTCTGCGAGGCGTACTGCATGATGAGGCGGCCCGTCGTCGTCTCACCGGTGAACGCGATCTTCTTGATCCGCTTGTTCGAGGCCAGAGGCTTGCCCGCCTCGACCCCAAAGCCGTTGACGATGTTGAGCGTGCCGGGTGGCAGCAGGTCGCCGACGAGTTCGGCCAGGATCAGGATCGAGACCGGAGTCTGCTCCGCAGGCTTGAGAACGACACAATTGCCTGCAGCCAGGGCTGGTGCCAGCTTCCATGTCGCCATGAGGATCGGAAAGTTCCAGGGAATGATCTGCCCGACGACGCCGAGTGGTTCATGGAAGTGATAGGCCACGGTGTCGTCGTCGATCTGCGACAGACCGCCTTCCTGCGCCCTGATCGCCGAGGCGAAATATCGGAAGTGATCGACGGCCAGCGGCAGGTCGGCGGCCAGTGGTTCGCGGATGCCCTTGCCGTTGTCCCAGGTCTCTGCGACCGCGAGCATCTCGAGGTTCTCCTCCATGCGGTCGGCGATCTTGAGGAGGATGTTCGCGCGCTCCGCGACTGAGGTCTTGCCCCATGACGGTGCCGCGGCCCAGGCCGCATCGAGAGCGGTCTCGATGTCCTCGGCGGTGGAGCTGGGGATCTCGGTGAAGGCCTGACCGGTGACAGGAGTGATGTTGTCGAAGTAGTTGCCGTTCTTCGGCGGCACCCACTCCCCTCCGATGTAGTTCTCGTAGCGCGATTTGAACGTGACGAGTGAACCTTCGGTACCAGGTGCTGAGTAGACTGCCATGACACTCCTTCGTGTGAGTCCATCCGCTCGAAGTCGTCTGTCACTTCCGGTGCTCTGACCGGTGCCGACCGAGTGAATGAGTAGCGTCCTCTCACCATAGGCCGGAGTGAGTGCGCGAACAATAGGTGAGAGGACTTCTCATCGCCTCGCAGACGCTTGGCGAATCGAAATCGGTGGTCTGAAGCTTAGAGTGCGGTGATGAGCGCACGCGTTGACCGAGCCCGAAGCATTTCTGCCGTCATCGACGGAGCACCTGTATTTGTGAAGCAGCTCCCCATCACCCGCAGCGAAGAAGCGGCCCCGCTCGTCACACGAAATCACACAGGACTGCCATTCGTCAGCCACTATGGGATCGGAAGTCCGGGCCATGGTGTCGGGCGCGAGCTGGCAGCACACCAGCTCACCTCCGCTTGGGTTCGCTCCGGGGAGGCAGACTTCTTTCCGCTTCTGCTGGGGTGGCGAATCATCGATCTGGGGTGCGATGTCGACCTCAGCGAGTTCGACGGAGACAGCCCGAAGTGCCGATGGGGAGCCTTGTGGCCTCAGGTTGAGAAGAAGCTCGCCGAGTTGAAGTCCGCACCGACAAGCATGGTTCTCTTCCTTGAATATGTGCCTGAGACCTTGGGATCGTGGTTGCGACGAAGTGTGGATGAGGGCACTGGAGAGACCGTCTTTGCTGAGGCAGTGGACCAGATCATCGAGGCCACGGCGTGGATGGAGAAGCAAGGGTTCCACCACTTCGACGTGCATCCGGGAAACATCCTCAACCACGAGGGCAGACTGCTCTTCACGGACTTCGGACTGTCGCTCCACCGCGATTTCGATCTCACCCCGGACGAAGAATCATCCCTGGTCACTCATCACGGCTTCGACCTGGCCACCGCCCTCATGCACCTGTTCCACTGGACGCTGTTCGAACTCGGCTACGCCTCCGGGCCCAAGCGCTTGGGGCTGCTGCGTGCCGCGGCGGCTGATCCGGCAACCTCAGCACTGGAGCCGGTTCGTGCTGCCCTCGGTGGCAAGGGTGCCGGTCTGATCGCTGAGCGTGCGGGTGACGTCGTATCCACGACGGAGATGTTCGCTGTTCTCATGCAGGATGCGTTCGGTACGCGCTATGAGGGCCGACAGAGCGGGACTTAGAGAACTGAGTGGACGCTGCTCCTCAGGAGTTCACGACTGTTCTCGATTCGATGACAAACGGCCACACCACCGCGTCCGGGGCCTTCTCCTATGGCGCGACGATCGAACCATTCGACGGCAAGGTTCCTCTGAACGCGATGCGCGCGGCCTCTGCGTGCTCGATGTCGAATCGATCGATCGCCTGGACATGCAGGTGCGGTTCAGTGCTGTTGCCGGAGTTCCCACACCGACCGATCTCTTCGCCGATCTCAACGTGCTGCCCCACCCGAACCCGCGCGCTGCGGTGCTGAAGGTGGCAGAGCGCGACTATACCGCCGATGCATCTGATCATGACGTGATTGCCGGCGAGCGCAAGCCAGCCCGCGCCGACACGGAGGTGCTGCGTGAGCGAGTAACCGATCGAAGGTACGCCGCGACGCGAGTGGTGATCAAGCTCAACGTCATGAGAAGCTACGACGGTTCCTGCGACCGGTGAGAGCACAGAGCGGCCGAACCCGACAAAGTTCTCCGGCGGTTCCGAACGCAGGAGGGAGCCGAAGGTGAAAGGGGCTGATCGCCCGGAGTCATCGACCGGCACGAAGTCGATTGCGTATGACGTCGCGAAGAGCGTTGTGCCGTGGCTCGGCACCCGATCGGCGGGGCTGTTCTGGACCAGCCATCGGCCGGTGAAGGGATAGTCCAGATCGATCGAGTCGAGCATCGTCACCTCGTGGAGCATCCCGGCCGGACCGAGGCAGACAGAATCATGTCCCTGCGCTGGCCGCCGACCATCTGATGGCTGGCCAGGAGCCCTTCGCGACGGTATCCGGCCCGCTCGGCGGTGTGAAGCGATGCGGAGTTCCACGGTTCGATGAACAGTTCGATCCGCTGAATTCCCGGCACCGTCCACCCGAACTCGGTCAACGCCACGAGTGCCTCGGTTGCGTAGCCGTGCCCTCTCTCAGGCGGAGAGATCGCATATCCAGCCGTCGCCCGACCTGCGTCTAGATTCTTCAGCCAAAGTCCGCAATGTCCGATCGCGGCATCATCGGACGACGTCGCAATCGTGAACGAGAAACCAACTCCCTCTGCATGACGGCCCTGCTGGCGTACGACCCAGTCGCTGGCCTCGTGTTCAGTGGCGTGACCCGGGAGCGATCCTGTCTGCGGCACATAGGGATCAGTCGAGAGCTCGCGCGCCATCGCGATGTCTCGCTCCTCCACTGCACGCAGACGAACACGCCCATGTGAAGGAGGGGCCGCAGGCCAGGGTGGCAGCTTCACAGGAGCCGGCGCTGGACATCGTCGGGGACCTGATTGTCACGGACTGCACTCCATCGTGTCTGTGTCATGGGCTCAACACTAGCGTCCGCCTCGGCGATGGACCCAGGCTTGGTACGCTGACAGGCATGAGCGATGTCGACAGCCCAGTTCTCCGGCTGATTCCGTATCTCGCGGCTTTCACAGTCACGGTGTTCGTCACCATCCCGGTCTTCGGCGGCGGACAACTGCTGATGGCCCTCGTCGTTGCGGTCATCGCCTACTTCGGCACCTACTATCTCGTCCAATACGTCATCGGGCTCGTCGTCCGCCACCGCCGGAACAATACCGACGACCTGGAGTAGCCCCTACTTCTTGTCCTGGGCAGGCACGACGACCTTGCGGATGATGATCATTCCCGAGGCGGCCACCGGCACAGCGACCACGGCGCCGAGCACCCCGCCCAAGGTTCCGCCGGCGATGGCTGCGATGATGACGAGGGCACCGGGCACGTTGACCGCGGCCTTCATGATGCGGGGGCTGAGCAGATACGCCTCCACCTGCATATACACGAGGTAGTAGATGCCGACGGCGATCCCCAGCCCGGGAGAGACCATCAGGCATGAGCCGGTGATGATGATCGCACCGGTGATCGGGCCCACGAGCGGGATGAGTGAGGCGAGGAACGCGATGAACGCCAGCAGCGCCGGCAGAGGGGCACCGATGATGGTGAGGAAGATCGCCGAGCACACGCCGTTGACGATGCCCAAGGACACCTGACCCAGAACATAGCGCCCGATGGATCGGGTGACCTCCTCGGTCACGGATTCGACAGTCGGGCGAGAGCTCGCCGCGACGAGGGAGAGCATGGCCGACTTGATCGTCGGCATCGTCACGGCGAAGTAGATGGTGAGGATGACGACGATGACGACACCGGCGAGGAAACTGAGAATTCCGGCTCCGATGGATACGACTCCACCGCCGAGCGACACCACGTTCTTCGGGTCGGATGCCCAATCGCCGAGGTTGTTGAAGATCTTGTCGAGGTCGACGGCGCCGGTGAACCTCTGTTCGAGATCGGCGACCCAGCCCGTGGCCGCCAGGTTCGCGACGATGTCCGGGAGATCACCGATGAACTGCTGGATCTGGCTGATGATGGCAGGGGCGATGAGCAGCACGGCCCCGGCGACGACGAGGATGAAGGCCAGGACGACGAGGACGACCGACAGGGACCGGGGCAGCTTGCGCTCGACCAGCCACATCACGATCGGTTCGAGTCCGAGTGCGAGGAACAGCGCCAGCCCGATGTAGATGATGACGGTCGCCACGGACTGCAGGGCCATGATCAGCCCGAATGCGAGTCCCACCCCGAGTGTTCCGGTGAAGCCCACCCGGAATGCGCTGTTGAGAGTCAGCGACTTCCCCTGCCCTTTGCCCATGGCCTCAAGTGTAACCAGCGACCATGCACTCCATCCCTCACACGCGTTAGGATCGAGGACGAGACCAGACACAATCCTTGAAACGCAAAGAAAGTGGTACGTCGACGATGAGCTCCGATCCGAACAGCATCGATGTCTGGGAGGCCTTCCTCGACCCACAGGGCGACTTCTCACTGCCCGACTTCTCCGCCGTCACCCCCGCGTCGCTGATCGCTGCGGTCCGGGCGGCCACGGACTTCGCCCGTTCCGAGGTCGAGGGCATCGTCGATGATGAGAACGATCCGACGTTCGTGTCCACCACCGTCCGCTTCGAATCGGCGACCATTCCCATGGCCCGGGTGGGTGCCGTCGTCGCTGCCGTCGAGTCCAATCACTTCCGTCCTGAACTCGCCGATGCCGTCGCCGAGGTGTGGGATCGTCTGTCCGCGGCACGGACCCGCATCTTCCTCAACGTTGATCTCTTCCACCGCATCGAACAGGTCCCAAGCACCGATCTCAACCCCGAAGACAAACGTCAGCAGGAGCTCACGGTCGAGGAATTCGTGCGTGCGGGAGCCCGCCTCGGCGAGGAAGAACGCGATCAGATGTCCACGATCGCGGCCGAACTCACGACCCTGGGGACGTCCTTCTCCCGGGCGCTGCAGAAGGACACCCGGGAGCTTGCAGTCCACCTCGGCGAGGTTGATCAGCTGGCCGGTCTCAGCGAGGACCAGATCGCTGCTGCGGCGAACCGCGCAGCCGAACGCGACGATGACGGGTACCTGCTGCCGCTGAACAATTTCACTCAGCAGCTTGTCCTCGAGTCCCTGGAATCGTCCGAGACCCGCAGGCAGGTGCTGGACAATTCGACCTCGCGTGGTGCTCGAGGAGGCGAGGGCGACACCCGAACCCAGGTCGCCGACATCACGGCGCTGCGAGCGCTGCAGGCGAAACTGCTGGGCTACCCCTCGTACTCGTCGTTTGCGATCGACAATCAGACTGCCGGCGGTCCGGATGCGGCCGCAGACATCGTCTCCTCCCTCATCGCCCCGGCCAACGCCCAGCTGGCTGAGGAACTGACGCAGGTCAAAGAACGCTACGGCCTCGATGACGTCGCGGCCGAGGACGTCAAGCACCATCTCGCGCAGTACCGGGCGGACGAATTCGGCATCGATGCCGATGAGGTCGCCGAATACTTCGAATTCGACACCGTCCTGAACGAGGGCGTCTTCCGTGCGGCGACGGGCCTCTACGGCGTCGCCTTCGCCCCACATGAGGCAGTCACCGCCTGGCACGAGGACGTCCGGGCCTTCGAGGCCACAGACGCGAACGAACGCACCCTGGGGCTCATCCTCATCGACCCGTACTCCCGGGACACGAAACGCGGCGGAGCATGGATGGGAGAGCTGGTCACGAGTTCACGGCTGACCGGACACCTGCCCGTGGTCACACTCTCACTCAACCTGGCCAAGCCCGGCGAGGGACGGCCGACACTGCTCAATCCCACCGAGCTCAACACCCTCTTCCACGAGTTCGGCCATGTCCTGCACGGCCTGTTCGCGAACTCGACCTACCCGTCGACGGCCGGGACGGCTGTGCCACGCGACTATGTGGAGTTCCCGTCCCAGCTCAATGAGATGTGGCGCTTCCACCCACAGGTTCTCCCCCACTATGCCAAGCACGTCGACACAGGCGAGCCCATGCCCGAATCGCTGGTCACCGCGCTGGTCGACAGTGAGAAGTTCGGTCAGGGGTTCAATACGACCGAATACCTGGCCGCGGCCATGCTCGACCTGTCCTGGCATTCCCTCGAAGCCGGCGAGCACATCACCGACGTCCTCGCCTTCGAGTCCGAGGTCCTGGCCGCTGCCGGGTTCACCACACTCGTGCCGCCGCGCTACCGCACCACCTACTTCGGCCACATCTTCGCCTCCGGCTATGCCGCCGGCTACTACTCCTATCTCTACTCAGAGGTCATCGCAGCCTGGGTCAGCGAATGGTTCGAGGCCCAGGGCGGACTCAGTCGGGAGGCCGGCACCGCCTTCCGCGAGGCCATCCTCGCCCCCGGCTACTCTCTCGATCCGATGAGCGCGGTCGAGAGGTTCTTCGGCACACGTCCGGATGTGGCACCGCTGCTGCGCCGGCGTGGACTGGCGGAACCGGTGGACACGGAGGCAGCGCCGACCGAACCCGAAGACGTCGCAGGGCAGGCCGCGGCAGCGGAGACGGTCGAAGCACAGCCGGACGCGCACCCCAACCACGCGCTCGTCGCCGAGGTCCTCGAGGCGAAGGGGATCGAACCTCAGATCACGCTCTTCACCGATGCCACGCCCACGGCCGCCTCGGCGGCGGAGAAGGTCGGTGTCGACGTGGGAGCGATCGCGAACAGTCTGGTCTTCTCCTCCGGCGGCGACCCGGTGCTCATCATGACCTCGGGCGCGCACCGCGTGGATACCGAGTTCGTCGCCGATCAGCTCGGCATCGACTCCCTCGACCGGGCAGACAAGGATCTGGTGCGCACCGCGACGGGACAGGTCATCGGCGGTGTCGCGCCCTGCGGTCACCCGCGGCCGATTCCCACCTATGTCGACACGGCGCTGAAGGACTATCCTGTTCTCTGGGCTGCAGCCGGCACACCGAATTCAATGATGCCCCTGACGTACGAGCAGCTGCTGGCGATCACCGGAGGGAAGGAAATCACTGTTGTCGAAGAAGGTGCCGAAGGCTGAGGGTTCGGACGAGGCGAGTCCAGAGGACCCTGCTGCGCTGACCCCTGCGAGTCGGCTTGCGGCCTTCGCATCCTCACGCGGTCGCTACTACGCGGTGATCCTCGCGGTGTTCTCTGCGGTGCTCATCATCTCCAACATCTCCGCGACGAAGGTCATCGGCTTCGGTCCCATCGTCACCGACGGCGGCGCATTCCTGTTCCCCATCGCCTATATCCTCGGCGATGTCATCAGCGAGGTCTACGGTTTCAAGGCCGCACGCAAGGCCGTCATCACCGGCTTCGGTCTGCAGATCCTGGCGACCTTCGTGTTCTGGCTCGTCCTCATCTCACCGCCGGGCCCCGGGTATGAGAATCAGGACGCGTTCGCCGCAGTCCTCGGCTTCTATCCGCGCATCGTCGCTGCCTCACTGGTCGGGTACTTCTTCGGCCAGCTGCTGAACTCCTATGTCCTCGTGGCCGTGAAGAAGCGGATGGGTGAACAGAAGCTGTGGGTCCGCCTGCTCACATCGACGGGGGTCGGCGAGTTCGTCGACACTCTGCTGTTCTGCGTCATCGCCTTCGCCGGAGTCATCCCCGGCCTCGACTTCATCAACTACATCGTCTTCGGCTTCGTCTACAAGGTCGCCGTCGAAGTCATCCTCATGCCCGTCACCTACCGAGTCATCAATCTCGTGAAGAAGCACGAACCCAGCTACGAACTGCACGGTGGGAGCGAGGACACCGGAAGCAACACCGCCGGCTAGCCGCGCTGCTTCGCGTAGTACCT